>DNIF01000178.1 GCA_003485715.1 Gammaproteobacteria bacterium | reverse complement strand
AGCAGGGCGACTTCCGCGAAGACCTCTACTACCGCATCGCCGAGATCACGGTGCGCATCCCGCCCTTGCGCGAACGCCCCGGCGACGCACTGCTCATCGCCCGCGAACTCATCGAGCAGATGGCGACCCGCGGCGGTCTGCAGCGCCGGGAGCTCTCGATGCGCGCGGTTCAGGCCATCGAGTCCTACCCCTGGCTCGGCAATGTGCGCGAACTCGAGAACAAGGTGCGACGCGGGCTCATCATGGCCGAGGGGCCCCGCATCGAACCCGAGGACCTCGAACTCGATACACCATCCGCCGCGGCCGGCTGCCCCACGCTCAAGGATGCGCGCGAGCAGGCAGAGCGGGCGGTGCTGGAACGCGCGCTCAACACCACCGGGGGCCACATCGTGCGATCCGCCGAACTGCTCGGCGTGAGTCGCCCGACCATCTACCACCTGATGAAGAAGTTCGGCATCCCGACCCGCGGGGAGCTGGAACAGGAGACCGACGAGGAGCCCACCGAGCCGCTGGAGGCGGACGAAGGGCGGGGCTGAGGCTGCTCGAGGCCGTCGCAAGGCCCTTCTCCGCCCGGGAGAGAGGTTGGGGTGAGGGTTCGGCGATGCCCCGACACCCGTCATCCCCCGGCGCCGCGTCATCGAGCGGCACCCCGTCATCCCCGCCCTCGACAAGAGCACTCGGGGGCAGGCTGCGGCGGAGATCCGGTCTTCCCCAGCGACGGCGCAACGTCACTGAACGCCCGCCTGCGCGGGCATGAGGGGTGGTGCAGTTTGTAGCTTGCCCTTGTGGCAGTAGAGCGGGCTTTGCTAGGGTGCCGATTGTTCGAGGTGCCTCGCGCGTGGTTTGCTCCACGCCGCGCGGATAATCGGGAAGCTGGTTCAAGGCCAGCGCTGCCCCCGCAACGGTAGGCGATCAAGCCTCATCACACGGCCACTGTGCAGCCCCTGCACGGGAAGGCGATGGGGATAGTGGTCGCGAGCCCGGAGACCGGCCTCGTTCCAGGAACGTTACTGTCGCGGTGGGCGGCAGGGGCCGCCTCGACACCCGGTCGCCACGCATGGGCGGCCGCTTCCCGCTGCGTGCGCCTGCTTGTCCCTGCCCAACCGGCAAAGGGATGGCCTTGTGCATCGTTGTCTGCGCTCTCGGTGTGAACCCTGCGCCAAAGGCCGAACCGCCATCGCTGCGGCCTGCCTGGGCCTGCTCGTGAACCTCGCCTTCACGCTGCCGGCGTGGTCCATGGACACGCTTGCCCCCGTGCAGGTGGAGGGGCTGCCTGCCGCGCGTCTCGGGGATCTGCACATCGGCAGTCGGAGCCTCATCGATCGCGAGGACATCGAGCGATCCGGTGCGCGCAACGTCGTGGAGGTCCTCGCGCGTGAGGCCGGCGTGAACCTGAGCAGCTTCTTCTCCAATGCCAAGTTCAGCGGGGTGGATCTGCGCGGTCAGGGCGAGACCAGCACGGCCAACGTGCTGATACTGGTCGATGGCGTGCGCCTGAATGTCGATCAGGCGGGGCCGGATCTCTCCACGCTCGCGCTGGGTGACATCGAGACCATCGAGGTCCGGCGCGGGGCCCAGTCGGTCACTCACGGTGACGGCGCGGTCGGTGGGGTGATCGAGATCCGCACGCGCCGATCCTTTCGCACCCATGCCGAGACCACGCTGAGGGTGGCAAGCTTCGATCAGCAGCGCGTCTCGCTCGAGGGTGGCACGGCTACCCGCAGCGCGGATCTGCGGATCGGTGCCAGTCGTACCCTTGATGGAGGGTTTCGTGCGAACAGCGCCTTCGAGGCCACCAACCTCTCCGCGCGGGCAGGCTGGCGCGCACTGGAAACACTCGAGTTCGCTGCCGGCGTGCAGCGCCATCAGGATCACTATGGCCTGCCGGGCTTCGTCACGCGGGAGCAGTTCGCCGCGCCGGACGGGCGACGTGCGGCGAGTGACCCCTTCGGCGGCGGGCGCACCGAAGAACTGCGCTTCGATGCCGGCCTCGCCTGGCAGCCGCACACCTGGCTCAGGCTCGAGACGCGCTATGCAGAGCGTCGACGCACGAATCCCTTCAGCATCGCTCCGGCGGGGCCGGTGCCGACGGAGGCCGAACGCAACCACATCGGGCTTGACGCACGCCAGGGCGATCTGCGCCTGAGCTTGAATCCGCGAGCCGGCCTCTTCTCGCCCCATCTCGACCTCGGTGGCGAATGGCGAGAGGCCGCAGTGGACAGCCGCCGCAATGGCGAGTCAGTACCTGCGCAGAGCACTCGCCGGGAGGTCGCGCAGCAGACCTTCGCGGCCTTCGCCCATCTGCGCCTCGGCCTCGGTGCCCACTGGCTGCTGGATCTCGGGGCACGCCAGGAACGCACCGATGTGAGCGATCGCCTGGCTCGCTTCGATCGCGAATGCACGACCGTCCTCGTTGCCCTGCCGCCGCTGTTGTTGCCGTTGCCCGGTTTCCCGGGCGTCTTCGTGCCGGTGCCGGTACCGCCGGTGCCGACCCTCACCGGGTGCACACCTTTCGCCTTCCAGCCCGAGACTGCGCGTGATGCAGTGTGGGACAACGCGGCCTGGCAGGCGGGGATCGCCTGGTCACCGCAGACCTGGTTCGCCATGCACGGGCGCGTGGCGACCAGCTTTCGCAGCCCCAATCCCGACGATCTGGCCCTGGGTGCGCTCGATCTGCGACCCCAGCGGGGCGAGGAGGTCGAGGGCGGGCTGCGGCTTGGCCTGGGACAGCGGGGCAGCCTGGAGCTCGCCGCTTTCGCCAGTCAGAGCCACGACGAGATCCGCTTCGAAAGGGGCATCAATCGCAACCTTCCCGGCAGCATCGAGCGTCGTGGCCTGGAGCTATCGCTGACGCTCACGCCGGTCGCGGGCATCGACGCACGGTTGAACCTGACCCAGGTCGATGCCCGCTTTCGCGAGGACGACACCCCGGTGCCGCTGGTGCCGGAGCTTGCAGGCTCGGCGGCGATCGGCTGGGAGCTGCCGGCCGGTCAGCGGCTGGACTTCTCGAGCCTGTTCGCCGGCAGTCGTCCTGACGGGGCCGCGCTGGGTGCGGCGCGTTTCCCACGGGTACCCGGCTGGCATGTCGAATCTCTCGCCTGGAGCTGGCGCTCGCGTCGGCTGGACGTGCAGGCGGGCGTCAACAACCTCCTCGATGCCACCTGGGCCACCACAGCCTTTGGTGCCACCTACTACCCGCTCATGGGGCGCGAGGTCTATGCACGCATCGCGCTCGCACTGCCTTGAGTGACTGCCATCTGAACCCGTCGCCAGCCCGTGCCCCGGTTGCTGCCCTTCAATCCTGCCCTTTGCCCAGTCCCCGCGCCCCATCGCCCCTCATCCAGAGATCTTTCGCATGCGCATCCGATCGCTGCTGTCCTGCCTTCTCGCTGCATCCCCGGTCACGGTATGGGCCGGACCCTTCGATCCCGCCGCTGGTCAGCCGGGGAGCCTCGCGGTGACGGCCACCGATCCGGCCTTCACCGGCTGGGCCACCGGCTTCGTGTCCTATCTGCCGGGCGCGGGGGTGGACCCTGCTTTTCGCACGCCCGAACGTGCACTCGGGCCGAGCAGCCTCAGCAATCCCACCTTCGATGTCGTGTCGCTGGGCACCGGCGGCAGCATCCAGCTCACTTTCAACGGCACGATCTTCAATGGTCCCGGCTGGGACTTCGCGGTCTTCGAGAACGCCTTCAACGACACCTTCCTCGAACTCGCGCGGGTGCAGGTGTCCTCGGATGGGCTGAACTTCTCACCCTTCTTCCCCGCCTTTTCCTGCACACCCGCAGCCGTGGGTGCCTTCGGCAGTGTGGATCCACGCCGGGTGCACGGTTTTGCCGGCAAGTACCGGGCTGGCTTCGGCACGGCCTTCGATCTGGCGATCTTCGCGCAGGTCCCGGGCGTCAATGTGCAGGCGATCAGTCATGTGCGCA
>DNIF01000261.1 GCA_003485715.1 Gammaproteobacteria bacterium | reverse complement strand
TGCTGCGACCGGCGGCGCATGTATTCGCGGCAAACCCGGAGGACCTCGCCTTCGCGTCCACATTGGTGGGGCCGGCGCGGGCAAGCCTGCTGCGCCGCGGCGTCGATCGTCGCCGCTTCGATCCCGGCCGTCGCGATCGTGCCTGGCTGGCGGCACGCTTCGGCATCACGCCGGAGACGGTCGTGCTGCTCTTCGCCGGGCGCGTCGATGCCACCAAACGGGCGGTTTTCACCGGCGAACTGGCGGCGGCGCTCCGTGCCGAGGGGCGGCCGGTGCGGCTGCTGGTGGCCGGGGAGGGAGCAGATCTGCCGCAGCTTCAGAGCCAACTCGGCGAAGGCCTGGTCGCTGCCGGTGCGCTCGATCAGGACACGCTCGCGCGGGTGATGGCGAGCAGCGATCTGTTCGTCTTCCCGTCACTGACCGAAACCATCGGCAACGTCGCCATCGAGGCGCGTGCCAGCGGACTGCCGGTGCTGGTGGCAGCCGCCGGGGCGGTGCGCCAGGCGCTGGGCGCGAACGGTACCGGTGGGGTGGCCGTAGCGGGCGAGGGGATCCGCGACTGGCTGGCGGTGCTGCGGCCTTTGGTGGCGGACGCCGGGCTGCGGGCGCAGATGAGCGTCGCCGCCGCGACGGATAGCCGCGCGGAGTGGCCCGACTGGCTGACGGTGCTGCGGGAGGATCTGCTGCCCGTGTGGCGGGCCGAGGCCGCGCGCGTGTCGAACGTTCCGGTCGCGGTCAGAGCGAACGCGGCGCCCGTGGCGCAGGCGCAGACGCCGTTGTCGTGATCCCTCCCATTTCCGCTGAAGGGGACCGCCCCGCGCCGCCCCACCCGCGGCCGGCCGCCGGACGTGCCGGTGCGGCCTGGCTGGCCAGTCTCGTCGGGCTCGTCATCCTTGCCTTTCTGCTCTATCGGGCAGATCGCCGGGCGCTTCTGGATCTGCTCGTCACTTTCGGCTGGGCCGGCACCCTCTGCATGGTGCTGCTGCGCATCCTGCCGGTCGCCACCTCGGCCGAAGGTTGGGCCGTCGTCCTGCGGGCACTCGCGGTCCCGGCCACCTGGCGAAGCCTGTTCTGGCCGCGTCTGGTCGGGGACTACGTCAACATCCTGCTGCCCGTGGCCCACGTGGGCGGTGAGGTCGCCCGGGGGCTCATGGTCATCGCCCGTGGCGCGCCGCGGGCCGCGGTGACGGCCAGCATCCTGGTGGACATGACCTTCGCGCTGCTGGCCCTCGTGGCCTTCGTGCTCATCGCTCTGGCCCTGCTGGCGGGGCTGGGTCGCGAGGCGGATTGGTGGCTGCTCGCTGTTGCCGTCGTGGCCGCCTGCTTCATCCTCGGGGTGTTCTACCTGCTGCAGCGGCGCGGTGCCGGACTGCTCCTGGGCCTCTCCGCACGGCTGTTCGGCGGTGAGGCCGCGGCGCTGCACCAGGGTTGGGCGGAGTGCGAACGTCTCCTCAGCACGCTCTACCGGGATCGGCGCGTGGTGCTGCGGGCCAGCGGCTGGCGTCTCCTGGCCTGGTTCGCCGGGGCGCTCGAGATCGGCGTGGCCGTCTTCTGGATCACGGACTTTCCCGGCTGGGCGGCGATCCTGGCCATGGAAGGGGTGGCGCAGATCTTCCGCAACGCGGGCTTCGCGATCCCGGCAGCGCTGGGGGCGCAGGAGGCGGGCTACGTCGTCGGTGCCCGTCTGGTCGGGCTGCCGGCTGAAGTCGGGCTCGCGCTGGCCGTTATCAAGCGTGCACGTGACCTCCTCATCGGCGTGCCGGTCCTGTGCCTGTGGCAGTGGCGATGGTTGCGCCGCTGGCGGCCAGGTGGAGGCGGGGGCGGCACGACCGCCTGAACCTCCAGCCAGCCGGTTCGCTCGGTTGATGTCCATCCGGGCAGGGGGTGTGTCGGGCCGCTGCCAGCGTGCCCGGGTTCTCACCAGCCTTGGAGCGCCGCAACGACCATGACCGCCAGCCGCCCAGCCGCCCGTGCGCAGGATCCGGCCCAAATCGGGTGCGACATCCGGGGTTCGGTTTCCGGTGCGACCGCGAGTGCGGTCTCGACCCCGAAGCCCGACGGGCGGCCGCGGGCGACCGGTCGGGCCTCGCCGCTGGCGGACGCCCTTGCCCCTCGCGGATCCGTAGGCCGTTTGCTGCACCCCGACAGCGCGCCGCTGGTGCTCATCGTCGATGACGATCCGGATCTCGTGTGCTTGCTTGGGCGTTGGATCGTCGCGGCCGGCCAGCGCGTGGTGGCCGTAACCAGCGCTGCGGCGGCCCTCGAGGCCTTCAATCACGAGCGCCCCGCTCTGGTCGTCACCGATCTGATGATGTCGGGCATGGACGGGCTTTCGCTGGTGGCCGAGCTGCATCGGCGCGACCCGCTCTTGCCGATCGTGATGCTGAGCGCAACCGACAGCGTGCCGGATGCCGTCAAGGCCATGCACCTCGGGCTCGTGGATTTCCTTTCCAAGCCCATTCGGCGTGAGTCGTTGCTGACGGTGGTCGAAGCGGGCCTCGCCGGTGGGGCCGCACGTGGCGCCTGTTTCGGCGACTGGCTCGTCTACCAGAGCCCGGCCATGGCTGCGGTGGTGATGCAGGCAGCACGAGTGGCGGCCGGCGCGGTCACCGTGTTGCTGACAGGTGCGACCGGCACCGGCAAGGAGGTGCTGGCACGTGCCATCCATGCCACCGGCCCGCGGGCCGGGCGGCCTTTCGTGGCGGTGAACTGCGGGGCCATCCCCGAGCATCTGCTGGAAAGTGAACTGTTCGGTCACGAACGCGGGGCCTTCACCGGGGCGCTGATGCGTCACGAGGGCCTGTTCCGCGCCGCCGATGGCGGTACCCTGTTTCTGGACGAAGTAGGCGACATGCCGGCCGCCCTGCAGGTCAAATTGCTGCGCGTGCTGCAGGACTTCCAGGTGCGTGCCGTGGGCGCGACGAAGAGCCAGCCGGTAGACGTGCGGATCATCGCTGCTACGCACAATGACTTGCCGCGCGCGGTCGCCCAGGGCCGCTTCCGGGAGGATCTCTACTACCGGCTGGCCGTGGTCACGCTCAGCCTGCCGCCCCTCAGCGCGCGCCGTGAGGATGTCCTACCCCTCGCGGAGCGCTTTCTTGCGCGTCTCAACGCCCAGGGGGATGCCCCGGCGCGCCACTTCTGTGCGTCGGCCCGGGCCTTGCTGGCGAATGGTGACTGGCCCGGAAACGTGCGTCAGCTCGGCAACGTGGTTGCGCACTGTCACGCCCTGAGTCCCTCGGCGCTCATCCCTGCCGGCCTCGTCGCTCAGGCGATGGGGGGTGAACCGGCGGTGCCACCGCCCTTCGAGGTCGCCCGGGATGCCTTCGAGCGCGACTACCTCGACCGTGTGCTCAGGCTCGCGGACGGAAACGTTGCCCGCGCGGCGCGCGTGGCTGGACGGAACCGGACCGAGTTTTATCGACTCCTTGCCAGTCACGGCCTGGATGCACGCAGCTATCGCGTGTCCAGCGCCTCGGACGGTCTGGACGCCGTGTGTGAGGCCTGACCGATCGCCTGGAACTGGTGCGCGGTAACGACGGATGGAGTGAGAGGCATGAGCGGGCTGCACAGTGGCGTTGCAAAAGGCGAAAATACTTTCGGTGACCCGTTGCTTCCCCGGGACGCCGAAGTCCCACCCTCGAGACCCGCGAACGCCAGCCAGATGCCGCGTGTGACCATCGACCCCGACCTTGCCGATCTCGTCCCCGGCTACCTTGGCAACCGCCGCGCCGACGTGGACCGGATCGGTGCGGCCCTCGCCGTTAGCGATTTCGCTACCGTGCGTCGGCTCGGTCACAGCATGAAGGGCACCGGCGGCGGTTACGGCTTCGATGAGATCACGCGTCTGGGGGGCGGTATCGAAGACGCAGCCTTGGTGACCGACGCCGATACCGTCCGCGCGCTCAACAGCGAGCTGGCACATTACCTGGCGGTAGTGGAGGTCGACTACGGGGCCGCGTCGGTGTTTCCTGACCGCCCGAGCTGACGGGCCGCATGCCGTGCAGGACGGATCGCCATTCGTGCCGCCGTCAACTGCCCGACCGCTGGCTTCGCGAGCCTTCGTGTATGCCGTGGTCCTGCTGCTCGGACTGGCCTTTACCCTGACCCTCCTGGCACTCGCTCGAGACAGCGCGCTCGAGGCCGCGCGACGCGAGTTCGCCCTTGACAGTCTGGGTCTCAGGACCCGCCTGTCTGCTGCGCTCACGGCTACGGACGACCTGCTGCGCACACTCGCGCGACCGCCCTTCGCCCTGACGTCCGAGACCCTGCCCGAACCCGAGGCCCTGCGTCGCCAGATGGACCGCTTGCCGTTCATCGAGGCGATCACGGTGCGGACCGGTGCCACTGCGCGCCCTGCCGGCAATGCTGCGAGCCCGCGCAGCCTGCAACTGTGGCGAGAACCCATGCCGGCTGCCGCGCGGGGCGAACCGGACACCGTCGCACTGGCCATGGCCGTGGGTATTGCTCTGCAGCGGGGTGAAGTGATCCCGGTGGTCGAGGGTGAGCTGTTCGCTCTGGTGTATGCCGCCTGCCGCTCGGGCGTGGCCGGCAACGGCGCCTGCGCAGATCCCTTCGTGACCGTGGCCCGGCTCTCGCGCCCTGCCTTGCTGGAGACGCTCGGGCCGCTGGGTCTGGCGCTCGTGGTGGACGTGGAGAGCGAGGGGCTGCTCGGACGTCGCCGCCTGCTCGACTCCCGACCGGCGGGGCTGGAGACCGGTGCGCTGTTGACGGCCAGACTGGTGGACGATCTGCGGGTGATTCTCCCCGGCTACCACCTGCGCACCGAGCTCTCGCGTCAGGTGGATGTGCTGCGACATGGCGGTGGGCTGCTGGCCACGGCCCTGCTGGTGGGTGGCGGGGCCACCTTGCTGCTGGTCGCCCTGGTACGCACGCGCGGCGCGCAGATGCAAGCCCTGGCCGAACGCAACGTCGAGATCAGCCGTCAGGTCGAGGCACAGACGCGCGAGCTGGCGGCAGCACGTGATGCAGCGCTGGCCGCTGCCCGGGCCAAGGCCGAGTTCCTGGCGACCATGAGCCACGAGATCCGTACGCCGCTGAATGCCATCATGGGCATGTCGGAGCTGCTCGCCGAATCGCCCCTGGAGGTAGAGCAGCGGCAGCACGTGGAGGTGCACCGACGGGCGAGCGAGAATCTACTCGCGCTGCTGAACGACGTGCTCGATCTCTCCAAGGCCGAGGCCGGTCAGCTCAGTCTCGCGCGTGAGCCCTTCGACCTCAGGACCGTGTGCGAACAGTCGGTGGAGCTGTTCGCCCTGCGCGCCGCGGCGAAGGGGCTCATCATCTATCTGCATCTGGACCCCGCCGTGCCGGTCTGGGTGTGCGGCGACGCCCCACGCCTGCGCCAGGTGCTGACGAATCTGCTCGGCAATGCGGTGAAGTTCACCGAGCGTGGAGAGATCGCCCTGCGCGTGGCGCGCGCGGAAGATGCGGAGCAGGGGACGCAGGTGCATTTCCGGGTGAGCGACACCGGCGTCGGTGTGCCCAGCGACCAGCTCGAGCACGTGTTCGGGGCCTTTGCCCAGGTTGATGCAACCCCGGGTCGTCGCCATGGTGGCACCGGCCTTGGTCTGGCGATCTGTCGGGAACTCGTGCAACGCATGGGTGGGCGGATCTGGCTCGAGAGTGAACAGGGCGTGGGCAGTACCTTTCATGCGTTGATTGACCTGCCCCCCGCGCCGTCTGTGATGACCGCAGGGTCGGAACACGGCGGGGGGGGTGTTCATGGGCCCTGTCTGGTGGTCGAGCCTGCGACTGGCCTCGGAGCGGCGCTGGCCGACCTCGCGCGCGCCGCTGGGCATGCTCCGGTACGGGTGCTGCCGTCCTTCGCCGACCTGCGGCAAGCCGCAGCGTTCGGCGACGAGCGTCTGATCTGCCGCGCTGCTCTGCTTGACGATAGTGTGGCGACACTGCCACCGGGCCTGCGTGTGCTAGCGCTGGTCGATGGCCATCGACTCGGGGCCTGTCTCGAACGACTCAAGGCATTCCACGTGGTGGAGTACCTGGTCATGCCGGCCACGCTCGCTGATTTCACCCGGCCGCGATCCGTCGACGAGCCCCGTCCGACCGCGGCACCGGCGGCGACGGAGACAGCGAGTCTTGAGTTGGCGAACGGGCCGCCGCGCCGACTGTTGCTGGTCGATGATTCCGCTGATAACCGCCAACTGGTGCGGGCCTTCCTGCGCGGGCAGGCATGGGAGGTCACAGAGGCCGCAGATGGGGCAGAGGCCGTGGCTCTGGCGGTCGCGTCGCGCTACGACCTCATCCTGATGGATATCCAGATGCCGGGCATGGATGGTTATGCGGCCACCGCAGCCATCCGCAGCGCCGAGCAGAGCGCTGACCGGACAGCCATGCGCATCGTGGCCCTCTCGGCCCATACGGCGCAGGAAGACATCGAGCGCGCGCTCAGCGCTGGCTGCGACGCCTATCTCGTCAAGCCCCTGCGCAAGGCGAGTCTGCTCGACTGTCTGAGCGCCAGCAGTGGCGGCGGAGCGGGGGCGCGCGCCTGACGTTCGCCCCGGGTGGCGCGTCGAGTGCGCGCGACCCGTGCCCGTATAGGGCAGACCGTTCCCTTGCCGACCTTGCAACGCTCTGTGACATCCGCCGTGGTGTCTTCCGCAGCGGCAGTGCACCATGCGCGCCTAAAGTACGTCGCTATCGAACCGATAGCCGCGAGACGGGTGTAGGCCGGCCCTCGCAGGGTCAGGGCTCTGCATAAGTTGGTGGCTAATGGGCAGTGAATGCCTCGCGTCGCTGCCCGTCGGGGGCGGTTCTGCCCCTGCCGTCCGTCGCTCAAGGATCGGAGGCTTGCATGCTGCGTCTGTTCGGGCACTACGTTCCGCGTACCCTCATCATCCTCTGGCTCGCCGAACTCCTCATCGCACTGGCGGCGGTGTACCTCGGCGCAACACTCGCTGCCCTGGTCGCGCCCATGGCCGACGATCCGTTGGGTGCACTCGCGGCGCACGCGACCCGGCTGCCGGGCGAGTCCCTGCTGTTCGCCAGCGTGCTGGCACTCTCGCTAACGGCTACCGGGCTGTATCAGCGAAATCTCCGGGATCGTGCATCCTTCGTGCTCCTGCGTATCGTGCTGGCCTTCATCGGTTGTGCCAGCGCGATGCAAATCCTTGCCTTCATCGAGCCCCTGCCGGTCATCGACGGGCTGCCGGCAGTACTGGCGTATGGCTTTGCTCTCCTCGGGGTCACCTCGTGCCGATTCATCTACATGCCGCGCACCGAGACGTTGCTGAGGCGGCGGGCGCTGGTGGTGGGTGCGGGTCCCGAGGCGGCGCTCATCGAGGGGCTCCGGCGTGCGAGCGACCGTCGCGGTATCCACGTCGTCGGCTATCTGCCTCTGCCCGGTGACCGTGTGCGCATCGGCGCGGCGCGTCTGGTCGAGCGCTTCGGCCCGCTGTCGGATATGGTCGAGCGGCTGTCAATCGATGAACTCATCGTGGCGGCGCCGGAGGGGCAGCAGCATGAGGGTGGTCTGCCACTCGAGGAACTGCTCGAGTGCAAGCTGCGTGGGGTGGCCGTGCTCGACGTGGCGGCCTTCCATGAACGGCAACTCGGCAAGGTGCTGGTAGACACCCTCCACGTCGGCGAGGTGCTGTTCAACGAGGCCTACGAGCCGGCCCGCGCCCGCGATCCGCAGAAGCGGCT
>DNIF01000259.1 GCA_003485715.1 Gammaproteobacteria bacterium | reverse complement strand
TCGACACCAAGCTGCAGAGCCAGGGCACGGTTGTTGCGGTCACCGATGGCATCGTCCGTATCCACGGACTGACGGATGTCATGCAGGGCGAGATGCTCGCGTTCCCGAATGACACTTACGGTCTGGCGCTGAACCTCGAGCGCGACTCCGTCGGCGCCGTGATCCTGGGTGACTATGGCCACATCTCCGAAGGCGACGTGGTGCGCTGTACCCAGCGCATCCTCGATGTGCCGGTGGGTACCGAGCTCATCGGCCGGGTGGTGAATGCGCTCGGGCAACCCATCGACGGCAAGGGGCCGGTCAACGCCCGCGAGACAGACATCATCGAGAAGGTGGCCCCGGGCGTCATCTACCGCAAGAGCGTGTCGCAGCCGGTGCAGACCGGCATCAAGTCCATCGATTCGATGGTGCCGGTCGGTCGCGGACAACGCGAGCTCATCATCGGCGATCGCCAGACCGGCAAGACTGCGGTGGCGATCGACACCATCATCAACCAGAAGGGCAAGGACCTCATCTGCATCTACGTGGCGATCGGGCAGAAGGCCTCCACCATCGCCAACGTGGTGCGCAAGCTGCAGGAATTCGGCGCGATGGACTACACCATCGTGGTCGCGGCAGCCGCCTCCGACTCCGCGGCGATGCAGTTCATCGCTCCCTACGCCGGCTGCACCATGGGTGAATACTTCCGCGACCGGGGCCAGGATGCCCTCATCATTTACGACGACCTCACCAAGCAGGCCTACGCCTATCGGCAGATCTCGCTGCTGCTGCGTCGCCCGCCGGGCCGTGAAGCCTACCCGGGCGACGTCTTCTACCTGCACTCGCGTCTGCTGGAGCGCGCCGCGCGGGTCAACGAGGAGTACGTCGAGGCCTTCACCAAGGGTGCCGTGAAGGGGCGCACCGGCTCGCTCACGGCGCTGCCCATCATCGAGACGCAGGCCGGCGACGTGTCCGCCTTCGTGCCCACCAACGTGATCTCGATCACCGACGGCCAGATCTTCCTCGAGACCGACCTCTTCAACGCCGGCGTTCGGCCTGCCATCAACGCCGGTGTGTCGGTCTCGCGTGTCGGTGGCGCGGCGCAGACGAAGGTCATCAAGAAGCTCTCCGGTGGCATCCGCACCGACCTCGCGCAGTATCGCGAGCTGGCCGCCTTCGCCCAGTTCGCGAGCGACCTCGACGACGCCACCCGCAAGCAGCTCGAGCGTGGCAAGCGTGTCGTGGAGCTCCTCAAGCAGCCGCAGTATGCCCCCCTCTCGGTGTGGCAGATGGCCGTCACCCTGTTCGCCGTCAACCGTGGCCATCTCGATCAGGTGGATGTGAATCGCATCCAGGCCTTCGAGCGCGGTCTGCACGGCTACGTGGATGCACACCACAAGGCGCTCGTGGATCGCATCGAGAACAACAAGGATCTGTCGAAGGACGACGAGACCGAACTCACCGGCGCCATCGAGAGCTTCAGGAAGACCGGCACCTACTGAGGCGGCCGCCGCGCCCTCGGGCCGGCGACCTTCACCGAACACACCGGCCCGCGAGCGGGCAAGCGTGGAGTCCCATGGCAGGCGTCAAAGAGATCCGCAACAAGATCAAGAGCGTGCAAAACACGCGCAAGATCACCAAGGCCATGGAAATGGTCGCTGCGTCGAAGATGCGCAAGGCACAGGAGCGCATGCGGCAGGGAAGGCCCTATGCCGACAAGGTGCGCAACATCGCTGCGCACATGTCGCGGGCCAACCCGGAGTACCGGCACCCCTTCATGCTCACCCGCGAGACGCTGCGGAAGGCGGCGTACATCGTGGTGACGACCGACAAGGGCCTCTGCGGCGCACTCAACACCAACCTCTTGCGGGCGCTGGTGTCGCGGCTGCGCGAGCAGGAGAAGGCCGGCGTCGCCGTCAGCGCGACGGCGATCGGCAACAAGGGCTTCGGATTCCTGTCGCGGCTGGGCACACAGATCGACTCGCACGTCATCCATCTCGGCGACCGTCCACACCTCGAGACGCTCATCGGAGCCATCAAGGTGCAGCTCGATGCCTTCGCCGCGGGAAAGACCGACGCGGTATTCCTGTGCTACACGCGCTTCGTCAACACGATGCGGCAGGAGCCGGTCGTCGAGCAGCTCCTGCCGCTCACGGCCGAGCGCCTGGAACAGACCACTGAGGAGCGCGGCCGTTATAGCTGGGACTACATCTACGAGCCGGACGCTCAGAGCGTCGTCGATGATCTGCTCGTGCGCTATGTCGAGGCGCTCATCTACCAGGCCGTGGCCGAGAACATCGCCTCCGAGCAGTCGGCGCGCATGGTGGCCATGAAGGCTGCCTCCGACAACGCCAAGAAGGTCATCGACGAACTCAAGCTGGCCTACAACAAGACCCGACAGGCGGCCATCACCAAGGAAATCGCGGAGATCGTCGGCGGCGCCGCTGCCATCGGCTGAGCGAGCCGGAGGGTGCTGCAACTGCGTGCAGCCTCCGCCCGTCGACCCCACTCACTTCAATCCCACCAGCAGACGCAATCAAGCACTCATTTGGGGACAAGTCATGAACAACGGAACCATCGTCCAGTGCATCGGCGCGGTCGTCGACATCCAGTTTCCACGCGAGCACATGCCGAAGGTCTATGACGCCCTCGTGCTGGAGGCCGAGAGCGATAACAGCCTGGCCGAGCAGGGCCTGACCTTCGAGGTGCAGCAGCAGCTCGGCGACGGGGTC
>DNIF01000124.1 GCA_003485715.1 Gammaproteobacteria bacterium | reverse complement strand
AACACCACGGCCGTGATCGGCAACGTCGATGTCGCCACGCTGGTCGCGGCCCTGGAGAACGGTGTTTCGCGCATCAACCCCGTCACCGGGGTCGGTACCGATGGCCGTTTCCCGCAGATCGCGGGCTTCAGCTTCAGCTACGACCGGACCGCCGCCGCCGGCAGCCGACTGCGCGAGATCCGTCTGGCCGATGGCACGCTGGTCTGGCGTCTGGGTGAGAGCACCGGCTTCACCGGCAACTTCGACATCGCCACCAACAGCTTCCTCGCTGGTGCCGGCACCCCCGATGGTTACAACTTCGGTACGGCCACCCGGACGACGCTCAGCATGGGTTACGCCGATGCACTGATCGGCTTCCTCACGCTGGAGCTGGCCGGCAACATCAGTGCTGCCCGCTATGGTCAGACCGAGGGCCGCATCAGTGTGGTGCCGGTCCCGGCCGCTGCCTGGCTGTTCGGTGGCGCCATGGTGAGCCTCATGCGGATGCGTCGCCGCGCGGCCTGACGGGTTGCGGCCCGGGCTGATCCCGGGGCGTTCGGACCAAGCCCGGTCGGTGTTCAAAGCACCGGCCGGGCTCGGTCATTTCTGGGTTGAGCGACCGCTGGCCGCGGGTCTGCCGCCGCTGCACAATCGCCGCCTCGCCCTGTCCTGTGAGTCCCCCGCATGCACGTACCCGCCCTCGCGAGCTCCCTCGCCGCCGCTGCGCTGTTGCTTGCCAGCGGAACATGTTTCGCCGCAGATGGCGAGGGCCGCTTCATGGTCAAGGGCGGCGGGCGAGCCAGTTGCCAGACCTTCCTCACGGCCCAGCAGGCGCGCAACCCGGAGTTCGTGAGCCTGGCCGGCTGGCTCGACGGCTATCTCACGGCGCTCAATCAGAGCGAGACTGCTACCTACGACATCGCGCCCTGGCAGGGTACCGAACTACTGCTCGCGGCCATTTCGAGTGAGTGCCGCAAGGATCCGGCGCAGAGCTTCCACACCGCGGCCTTCCGCGTGACTGAATCGCTGCGCGGGGCCCGTCTGATCGAATCCTCCGAGCTCGTGGCCGCCACTGTCGGCGAGCAGAGCGTGGTGGTCTATCGTGAGGTGGTGAAGCGCATTCAACAACGGCTGAAGCTGCGCGGTCACTTTGCCGGTGAACCCGGCGGTGACTACGACCCGGCCACCATCGAGGCGATGAAGGCCTTTCAGGCGGCGAAGAAACTCCCGGTGACCGGCCTGCCGGATCAAGTCACGCTGGCCAATCTGCTCTGACGACGGTCGATCTCTGTCATTCCCGCAAAGGCGGGAATCCAGAATCGTGGTGCTGTCGCTGGGGAAGGGTTGGGTCCCCGCCTGCGCGGGGATGACGGCTCGTCCTGGGCGCCAGGGGCAGTGGTGCGAATGGTTCAGACGATCCTGAGCCGCCGTTTCACCTCCGCCACCAGCCTGCGGCTTACCGGCAGGGGCGCCGGCATGTCGCGCAGATGCAGCCAGCTATTGCCTTCGTCATCACGTGTGACGGAACTGACATGCCGCATGCCGACCAAGGTGTGGCGGTGGATCCTGAGCAGCAGATCCGCGTAGTCCCCCTCCAGCGCCTTCAGCGACTGTTCGATGAGCAGTTCGCCGCCGGGCCAATGGGCGGTTACGTACTTGTTGTCGGCCTGCAGGTAGCGCACGTCGGCGATCGGTACCCGGCGCAGCGCGCCACGCAGCGTCGATGAGAGGTAACGCACTTCAGTGGTCGCCGCGAGCGCGGCACTCTGCCGCGTGAGCCAGCGTCGCTCGGCCCGCGCCAGCGCCTCGGCCAGCCGTTCACGCCGGACTGGCTTCAGCAGGTAATCGACGGCGTCGCGGTCGAAGGCGGCCACGGCGTGATTGGCAAAGGCCGTGACGAAAACGACTACGGGTGGCACCGCCAGCCGCTGGAGTTGCTCGCACACGTCGAGGCCATCGCGTGCGGGCATGCGCACGTCGATCAGCACGACCTCCGGCATCAGTCGGCTGGTCTCGGCGAGGGCGCTGTTGCCGTCCGTTGCCTCGCCAATCACCTCGTGACCGCCGAGTTCTCGCACCAGGCAGCAGAGTCGGCGCCTGGCCAGCGGTTCGTCATCGACGATCAGGACGCGCATGAATGGACTCCGGTCCTCAACGTGGCCCCTCCCCGGCTGGCCACCAGACCGTAGCGCGGAATTGCCCCACGAGGCGGACGGCCTCGAGCCCACCGCGTGCGCCGTAGTGGGCAGACAAACGATCGCGGATGTTCGTGAGCGCAATGCCGAGATGGGAACGTGAGGTAGACGCGGATAGCCGGCGGTCCTCCACCATGTCAGCCGCCGGCAGCTCCGCGACGCAGGGATTCTCGATGGTGAAGCTCACTCGCCCTCCGACGACCTGCCCCGTGACCTGCACCGTCCCGCCCGCGGGCAATCCCTCGATCCCGTGATAGATCGCGTTCTCGAGCAGGGGCTGCAGGATGAGCGGCGGCACGGCCTCCTCCCGAGGCAAGTCTTCGGCCAAGATCCACCTCACCTGCAGTCGTTCACCCAGCCTCAGGGCCTCGAGGGCGAGATAGCGCTGGCAGAGCAGTAGTTCGTCGGCCAGTGGGGCGAGGTCCTCTGGTGCCGCCAGGGCAGCACGGAAGAGATCTGCAAGGTCTTCCACCGCGCCCTCCGCGCGTTCGGGATCCGAGGCCACGAGGGCGGCGATGGTGTTCAGACTATTGAAGAGGAAGTGCGGGCGGATACGCGCTTGCAGGGCGGCCATGCGCGCGTCCGCGCCGGCAAGCACTTGGCGTCGCCACGCCTGTTGAACGTAGATGTAGCGCAGTGACATGGCCGCGATGAGCCCGGTGAGTCCGAGATTCCGCAGCAGAAAGAAGCCGCGATCACTGCCCGCCGCTCCGCCAAGCAGAGGCTCGCCGGCGAGCGCCCAGGCGAGCTCGGACAGGATCCACGAGACCGTCAGGATCCCGAACCAGGCCAGCAGGAAGGTGACGACCGCACCAAGGTGCGCGAGGTGTCGCCCCAGCCAGCACAGCAGTGCGCAGGAGGAGAGCGTCACCCAGAGCACGAAGAGGGAGTTGAGTGCGAGCGGTGTGAGCAGTGCGGCACCGGGGCGCCACTCGGCCAGCGTGACCATCACGGCGAGCAACTCGCCAAGCAGCACGGCACCGAAGACGGCATCACGGGCGCAGAAGTCCGGCAGCAACACCTGTGCTGCCGCCCCGTCTGCCCGCGCCTTTGCAGCCGGGTCGGCCGCCCCCCCTTCGCTATAATCCGCAGCCCTCATGCGGGGCGCAGCCCCGCCCGCAAACAACATCCCGACAGGAAGCCCGCAGCATGTCCGACCCCACCGACTCCCCCGCATCCCCCTGGGGCGGGCGTTTCAACGAATCCACCGACGCCTTCGTGCAGGCCTTCACGGCCTCGGTCGGATTCGATCGTCGGCTCTACGCTCAGGACATCCGCGGTTCCATCGCCCATGCGCGCATGCTCGCGCGCATCGGCGTGCTGAGCAATGAGGATCTGCTCACCATCGAGGCCGGGTTGACCGCCATACGCCAGGAGATCGAGAACGGCCGCTTCGAGTGGTCCGTCGCCCTCGAGGACGTGCACATGAACATCGAGGCGCGACTCACCGAGCGCATCGGTGTGGCAGGCAAGCGGCTGCACACCGGGCGCTCGCGCAATGATCAGGTCGCCACCGACGTGCGCTTGTACCTCAAGGACGTGGCGCGCGAACTCGATGCACGGCTCGTCACGCTGATGCACGGGCTGGTGGACCGTGCCGAGGCCGAGGCCGCGACCGTGATGCCCGGCTACACCCACCTGCAAGCCGCCCAGCCCGTGACCTTCGGTCATCATCTGCTCGCCTGGTTCGAGATGCTTGCGCGCGACCGCGCCCGCCTCGCGGACTGCATTGCGCGCGCCGATGAACTGCCCCTCGGAGCCGCCGCCCTCGCCGGCACGAGTTACCCCATCGATCGCGAAGGCGTGGCTGCGGAGCTCGGCTTCGCCCGAGTGGCCGCCAATTCCCTCGATGCCGTGAGCGATCGCGATTTCGTCATCGAGTTCACCGCCTTTGCCGCCATCCTGATGATGCACCTGTCGCGCTTCAGCGAGGAGCTGGTGCTGTGGTCCTCGCAGGCCTTCGGCTTCATCGAACTGGCCGATGCCTTCTGCACCGGCTCGTCGATCATGCCGCAGAAAAAGAACCCCGATGTCCCGGAGCTGGTGCGCGGCAAGACCGGCCGTGTCTTCGGTCACCTGATGGCGCTGCTGACGCTGATGAAGTCGCAGCCGCTCGCCTACAACAAGGACAATCAGGAGGACAAGGAGCCGCTCTTCGACACCATCGATACGCTGCATGGCTGTCTGCGGGCCTTCGCCGATCTGATCCCGGCCATCGGTGTGCGCCGTGAGCGCATGCGCGAGGCGGCCGTGGCCGGCTTCACTACCGCGACCGATCTCGCGGACTACCTCGTGCGCCGCGGAGTGCCCTTCCGGGATGCACACGCCATCGTGGGGCGTGCCGTGGCCATGGCGGAGGCCGAGCGGCTGGACCTCGCCGCCTTGCCGTTGGAGCGCCTGCGGGCGCTCTCGGCGGTGATCGACGAGGACGTGCGCGAGGTGCTCACGCTCGACGGCTCGGTGGCGGCGCGTGCCCACTACGGCGGGACTGCGCCTGTGCGGGTGCGGGAGGCGGCACAAACTGCCCGTCGGCGCATCGAAGCGGGTGCGCTGCAGCGTTCCGGTTAGCCGATCACGGGATGCGGATGGCCGAGCCGCAGTCCATGCTTGCAGGGTCGGCCACCATGTCGCTGCCGCTTCGCCCGGGCAGCCCCGGTCTATTTCGGAGAAGCCCATGCCCTGGTTGAAGCGCGTATTGCTGTTCGTGTCGGCCCTTGTCGCGCTGTTGGTGGTGGGGCTCGTGCTGTTCGTTGCCACCTTCGATCCGAACGCCCATCGTGAGCGCATCACCGCCGCAGTCGAACAAGGCCTTGGGCGCAGCTTCAGGCTCGATGGCCAGGTCGAACTCAGCCTCTACCCGTGGGTAGGAGTGGTGGCCGATGGCATCGAGATCGGCAATGCCGGCGGCTTCGGCCCCGAGCCCTTCCTCAAGGCCAACCGGGTTGCGGTGCGAGCACGCCTGCTGCCGCTCCTGCGCTCGCGGCTCGAACTCGACACCGTGCGTCTGGAGGGTGCGGTCATCAATCTGGCGGTCGATGAGGCCGGGGTCAGCAACTGGCAGGACCTCGCCGGGGCGACGCCGGCAACTGCACCCGGCACTGGTGCGCCTGCTCCAACTCTGGCGCCCGCACCGACCCCGACCGCCGGACCCGCGCTGCCCTTTGCCGTGGTCGCCATCGCTGGCGCCGAGATCACCAATCTCGAACTCACCTTCGATGACCGTCAGCAGCAGCGCCGCTTCGTGCTGAGCGGCTTCGATGTGCGCACTGGAGCGCTGGCCGCTGGCGAACCCGTTCCACTCACCGCGAGTGGCCACATCGAGGCCTCGCAACCGGCTCTATCCGGCGATTTCTCGCTGCAAGGCACCGTGCTGCACGACCTGGCTGCGCAGCGCTTCGAGTTGCGGCCCCTGAACCTCGGGATCGATCTCGCGGGCAAGCAACTTCCGGAGGGGCGCGCTCGCATCGACGCCGAGGCGAATATCGTGGCGGCGGATGGCGGTCAGCGGATCGAGATCACGGGGCTCAAGGTCAGCGGCCTCGAGCACAGCCTTGATGCAGAGCTCACGGCAGGCCTGCGCGCGGGGGAGGCCCCGGCCGTTTCCGGGCGTCTCACGGCCGCTGGTCCCGATCTGGCCGTGCTCTTCCGCGCCTTCGCCGATCCAGGGCTTGCAGCCGATCTCGCGCGCCTGCCGGAGCGGGCCTTCGAGGCCCGACTCGCAGCCGATATCGATCCGCGTGCCGATCGCTTCGATGTGCCGCAGTTCACGGTCCGCATGCTGGGTGCCCAGATCGACGGCAAGGCGGCCCAGAGCGGGGCTGTGATCGCGGCAGATCTGCGTGCCCAGGGTCCGGATCTGCCGGCCCTGTTGCGTGCCGTCGGCGCGGCCGGGCTGGCTGGTGATCTACCCGTCGCAGCCGTTGGTGGTGTGCTGGCAAAGCAGGATGTCCCGCGCCCCTTCAACGTTGCTTCACAGTTGTCCATCGACCGCAACGGCACCGCGCTGACCGTGCCGCAGCTGAACGCCGAACTCCTCGGCGCGAAGTTCAGTGTCAGCGACCTGGCGGTGGCGGGGCTCGATCGCGCCGCGCCGGCCGTCAAGGGTGCGATCAGCGCCGAGGGTTCGCACCTCTCCGCGCTGCTTGCAGTCGCCGGGGCGCTGTCGGGTCGGCCGGATGACCCCTTGGGCCAGGCCGCGGCGAGCCTCGCGGCGGGCGGTGAATCGCGTTTCGCTGCGAAAGGGATCCTCGATCTCGCGCCGGCCGAGGCGCGCTTTGGCGTGAAGGAGCTCGATCTGCGGCTGCCCGGCATCACCGCCGGCGGCAGCGTAACGGGTGACGGGGACGCCCTGACGGGCACGCTCACGGTCACGGGTGAGCGGCCGCAGCGTTTGCTCGCTGCCTTCGGTCAGTCGGCGCTCGGCGAGCGCCTGGAGCGCTTCACACTGAGCCTGCCGGTGCAGCGGGAGGGTGCGCGCCTGCGCGTCTCGCCGCTCAATCTCCAGGCGGGGCTCGCCGCACCGCGGGCCGGACAAGGGCCACTCGAACTCGGCCTGGTCGCCAACCTGGCGACCGATACCGTGGCCGGCGATTACCTGATCGATGATTTCTCCCTGACCGGTCTCGGCATGAACGTGACGGGGCTGATCAAGGCCGCGGGCGTGGGGCAGGGCACCCTGGGGCTCAAGTCCCTCGAGGCACGCCTGGACGCCCCCGTCTTCAACCTGCGCGAGGTGCTGGGCACGCTGGGTCAGGGCCTGCCGCCGATGGCGGATGCCAAGGCCCTGACGGCGGTCGGACTCAGCTTCACTGCGCGCACCGTGGGTGAGTCCGTCGAGGTATCGGACCTTGCATTGTCACTGGATGGCGCGCGCATCACGGGGGGCATGGCCCTGCGACGCTTGCAGGGCCCGGATGCCAGCTTCCGGCTCGCGGCCGACACCCTCGATGTCGATCGCTACCTGCCTCCGGGCGAGCGTGCGGCGGCTACCCCGGAGGCGGCGGCGGCGGGTGCGGCCACCGAGATCCCGATCGAAGATCTGCGCGGGCTCGTGCTCGATGGTGAGGCCCGCATCGGCCAGTTGCGTGTTTCGGGCCTCTCCCTCAATGAAGTGGTGCTCAGCATCAAGGCCGGCGCCGGGCGCATCGTGGCCGAGCCACTCACCGCGAAACTCTACGAGGGCAGTTACGAGGGCAAGATCGGGATCGACGCCACCGGCGAGGTCCCGGTGCTCGGCATCGACAGTCGTCTCACCGGGGTCCAGGCCGAGCCCCTGTTGCAGGACCTGCAGGGCAAGAGCCGCCTGCGTGGCCGCGGTGATGTAACGCTGGCGCTTACGGCGCGTGGGGCCACGACCGAGGCGCTCACGCGCTCGCTGACCGGCGAGATCCGAATCGACTTCCGCGACGGCGCCATCAAGGGTGTGAACATCGGCAAGCTGCTGCGCGCATTCCAGAGCGGCACCTTCACCGGGGTGGCAGAGGAGACCACCGACTTCGCCGCACTCGGGGGGACGATCCGCTGCACCCAGGGTGTCTGTGCGAACGATGACCTCACCCTGATGAGCCCGCTGTTGCGGGTGTCGGGTCAGGGCACGGTCGTCAACCTCGTAAACGACACCATCGACTACCACCTCCGGGCCACCCTCGTCGGCACTGCAGAAGGTCAGGGCGGCAGGGAACTCGCGCTGCTGGACGGCGTGCCCATCCCGATCCACGTGAAGGGCCGCCCGGCCGAACCACGCTATGTGGTCGATTTCGGCAGCCTGCTCAAGGAAAAGGCGACCGATGAACTGAAGCAGCAGCTTGGGCGGAAGCTCGGCATCGGCACCCTTGGCGGTGCCGCCGCCGCTGGAGCGGCTGCCGCGGGCGCCGCCGCGCTGCTCGGCGGCCCTGACCGGCCTCCGGCCCCTGCCGCTGCGCCTGCGGTCGAGGTCGCTCCAATCACGCAGCCGGCGGCGGCCGTTCCTGCTGTGCCTGCGGTCGACGCCGTGCCGGAGGCGGAGCCTGCTGCGGTGGTTCCTGCTGTGCCTGCGGTCGAGGCCGTGCCGGAGGCGGAGCCTGCTGCGGTGGTTCCTGCTGTGCCTGCGGTCGAGGCCGTGCCGGAGGCGGGGCCTGCTGCGGTGGTCCCTGCGGCGCCTGCGATTGAGGCCGAGCCAACCGCGCCGCCTGCCGCCGTCGTTCCTGCCGCGCCTACCGTCGAGGCTGAGCCGGTCGCTGAGCCGGCTACGGCCGCTCCTGCGGCACCTGCCGTCGAGGCCGTGCCGGAAGGGACTGCGCCCTCCGCAGGCGAAACGCCGGCTGTCGAGCCCGCGGCCCCGGTCGCGGATCCGGGCGCATCGCCTCCCGCGCCCGAGACACCGGAAGAGGCCGCCAAGCGCGCTGTGGAACAGGGGCTGAGGAAGCTCCTTGGCAACTGAGTCAGGCGAGATTCATTGGTGTCGCCCTGACTCGGGATGTCCAGCTCGGGACCGGGGTCAGCGGGAGCCGACCGAGTGTTCTCAGTTCACCATGAGCCCCCGGGAAGTCAATCGCCTAGCGCCCCATATCGACAGATGGCCATGCGTACAGCCGGGCGATGCAATCTGGAAAGATTTGCGCGCCTGCACTGCTTGATCGCCCTGCCAAGGCACACGGACAGCGACAAGCCGTCGCTGCTGCGGTGCCCGTAGCCCGCTCGGCAGCAGCGTGCGCCGTTCCTTCGCGCCCATGCCGTCCCGTACCGTGATCTCCGAACGACCAGAAAGGTGGGCGCGTTGCGCGCGGAGGCTGTGGTGATGGAACTGGGTCGCGTCCCTGATGCGACCCAGCGGCCCGGTTGGGGTGGCGGTTCGTCACCTGTTGCATAAACTGGAGGCGAAGGGCGCGTTACAAGGAAGGGCGCTGGAAGATTCAGTGACGTGAGACACATCCGGCCTGCTTACGCGTCAGTCGTGTAGCCGACTGCATCGCCGATCCGACGGAGTTATCAAGTCAGCCGACAAGTCTTGGCCACGTTGTTGGCCACGTTGAATGTGCCGCAATTGGAAGCACGAGGATTCGTCATGAGCGAAGTCGACCAGATTGAAGACCGCATCAAGAATCTTTCGCCGAAGGAACTCGCCAGGCTGCGTGAGTGGTTCGCCGAGTTCGACGCTCAGGCCTGGGACCAGCAACTGGAGACCGACTCGAAGGCCGGGAAGCTCAACCACCTCATTGAAAGTTCTTTGAGTGAGCACAACGCAGGCAAGAGTCTGCTCGTTTGAAGCACTGGGCCTCGGCGCATTTCTGGGAGCTTTACCGCGCGCTTCCACCGAAAGTTCGCGCGACCGCCGACAAGAATTTCCATCTGCTCAAGGCAGATCCGCGGCATCCATCGCTGCATTTCAAACGCATTGGTGACGTTTGGTCCGTTCGCGTCGGTGAAGGGCATCGCGCCATCGCGCACGACGTGCCTGATGGCATCAAGTGGTTCTGGATTGGTACTCATGCAGAGTACGACGGGATTGTCGGCTAGATACCCAGTTTCAGGGCCACGAACCCGGCATAGGTCGCGAGCAGCAGCAGGCCGCGTGCCCGTCCGAGCAGCCTGGATGGCCCCGGGATGAGCAGCAGCAATGCGAGTATGGCCACGCCGACGGTCGGCGCCATAGCCAGTGGGGTGGCTGCTATCGGATGAATCGTGGCCGCCGTCCCGATGATGGCGAGCCCGTTGAACAGCACGCTGCCGAGCACAGTACCCACGCCGACGTCGTCCTGGCCACGCAGACGCGACAGGATCATGGTGACGAACTCGGGCATCGCGGTGCCCACGGCCACGACCGTTGCCCCGATGATGAAGGGTGCGATACCGAGAGCCGTGGCGATGCCACTCGCACCGGTCACGAATAGATGTCCGCACAGTAGCAGCGAGGCGAGACCGACGCCGCCATAGAGCAGGGCCATTGCAGGTCCCGACGTCACGCTCGGGTTCGGATCCGCTGCGTGGGCTCTGCGTCCATTGGTCAGGGCGTAGCGAACCAGCAGTGCCAACCATCCGGTGAAGATCGTCAGCAGCATGAGGCCGTTGCCCCGGTCGATTGAGCCGTCGAGGGCGAGACCGACAATGAGCAGCGGTAACCCGAGCGCCAGCAGGAAATCCCGTCCCAGCTCTGCGGGATTCAGGCGCAGTGGTGCGATGAGAAGCGCGGTGCCGACAATCAGGGTCAGGTTCACCACGTTGGCACCCAGCACGTTGCCGAGGCCGATCTCCGGTTCGCCGGAGAGTGCCGCCAGGGTGGATACGATGAACTCCGGGCACGATGTGGCAAAAGCGGCGAGGGTGGTCGCCACCAACAGCTTCGGTAGCCGCAGCCAGGCCGCCGCGCCGAGCACGCCCCGCAGGAAGGCCTCACCGCCGGCCGCAGCGAGCAGCACTGCACCGCCCAGGGCGGCCACGTCCGATAAAGACACGGCAGACATCAGGAAACCTCAGAGCACGAGGTCGCAGCCCATGGGGTATGGAGCCGCCGCCTCTCGCGGGGCAGGGCCAAGCAGAGCAGGGGGCCGGACCTCACCGATCCGGCCCCCGTGCCGATTCAGCCATCAGATCCCTGCTGCAGAGCGCAGCGCTTCGACCTTGTCGGTGCGTTCCCAACTGAGGCTCGCCTCGGTGCGGCCGAAGTGCCCGTAGGCGGCCGTCTGGCGATAGATCGGACGCAGCAGGTCCAGCATGGCGACGATGCCCTTGGGGCGGAGGTCGAAGGTGGACTCGACCAGCTTTGCCAGCTGCTCATCAGGCAGCTTGCCCGTGCCGTAGGTGGTGATCCACACGGAGGTCGGGCGCGCGACGCCGATGGCATAGGAGAGCTGCACCAGGCAGCGGGTGGCGAGCCCGGCGGCGACCACGTTCTTCGCGACGTAACGGGCGGCGTAGGCGGCGGAGCGGTCGACCTTGGTCGGGTCCTTGCCGGAGAAGGCACCACCGCCGTGTGGTGCGGCACCGCCATAGGTATCGACGATGATCTTGCGCCCGGTGAGGCCGCAGTCACCCTGCGGACCGCCGACTACGAAGCGCCCGGTCGGGTTGATGAAGTACTTGATGTCGCCCTTCACCAGCTCCTTCGGCAGCACCGGCTTCACGATCTCCTCGATCACGGCCTCCTTGATGCCCTGCAGGGACATCTCCGGCGCGTGCTGGGTGGACAGCACCACGGTGTCCACGGAGTGCGGCCGGCCATCGACATAGCGCAGCGTCACCTGAGACTTTGCATCGGGACGCAGCCACGGCAGTTGGCCGCTCTTGCGCAGCTCCGCCTGGCGCCGCACGAGGCTGTGGGCGTAGTGGATGGCGGCCGGCATGAGGACATCGGTCTCATCGCAGGCGTAGCCGAACATCAGGCCCTGATCACCGGCACCCTGATCGAGGGGGTCGTCGTTCGCGCTGTCGACACCCTGGGCGATGTCGGGGCTCTGCTTGTCGTAGGCGACAAGAACGGCGCAACCCTTGTGATCGATGCCGAACTCGGTGTTGTCGTAGCCGATCTCCTCGATCGTGCGCCGGGCGATGCCGATGTAGTCGACCGGGAATTCCTCGGGGAAGGTGATCTCCCCGGCCAGCACCACCAACCCCGTGTTCACGAGGGTCTCGGCCGCCACTCGGCCAGCCGGGTACTTGGCCAGGATGGCGTCGAGGATGGCGTCGGAGATCTGGTCGGCGACCTTGTCCGGGTGGCCTTCGGACACGGACTCGGACGTGAAGAGGTATTCAGACATGGGTTTTCCTCGTGGATCGGGTCTGATTGGTTCAGTGCCCATTCGCGGGCCGCTTGCGCCTGTTCTTTCGGCCCCGGAGCCGGGCCGCTACAGCCCGGTCGGGATTGCAGGGACGATCGCCAGCCCGACGCACTCTTTCGGACCGCCGTGAGCCGCCGCTGCGCGGAGCGCGGCATCCTAACGCGAAACCAGCTCCGGCGTTCCCGGACTTCTGCATTTCGCGCGGGTTACGGACAGCGATGCCCCGGTCGGCGCGAGGACTTTGGCTTGCCGGGCGGCCCCCCGGGAGTAGAATGCAGCGCTCGCAATCCGTATCCCGACGTGCCCATCCCTCCGGGGTCGGCAGCCGCAATCGGCAGCGGGGTGCCCGACCCGGGATGTCCCGCCGCTGCCATATGCGAGAACCGGTCGCGTCTGTGCTTGTGCCCAGCACCGCGCCTCCCGAGTGAGCCGTCCGAGCCGTCAAACCGAGCGCCCCAATGTCCAGCCCACCGATCCCTTCCACGGCCACCGTGCCCGCCCCCCGCCGACTCGCTGACGCACTGCGTGTGCTCGCCATGGACGCCGTGCAGGCAGCGAATTCCGGTCATCCGGGGGCCCCGATGGGGCTCGCTGACCTTGCGCGCGTGCTCTGGTGCGATGTCATGCGGCACGACCCCGCTCATCCCCACTGGCCGGACCGCGATCGCTTCGTGCTGTCGAACGGGCATGCCTCGATGCTGCTGTACGGGCTGCTGCACCTGTCGGGCTACGACCTCACCCTCGATGACATCCGCAGCTTCCGCCAGCTCGGTTCGCGCACCCCGGGCCATCCCGAGCACGGCCTGACCCCGGGAGTGGAGACCACCACCGGTCCACTCGGCCAAGGTCTGGCCAATGCCGTTGGCATGGCCATCGCCGAGCGGCGCCTGGCCGCCGACTTCAACCGCCCGGGCCACACGATTGTCGACCATCGCACCTGGTGCATCGTCGGTGACGGTTGCCTGATGGAAGGCATCTCGCACGAGGCCGCGGCACTCGCCGGCACCCTCGGTCTTGGGCGACTCACAGTGCTGTACGACGACAACGGCATTTCCATCGATGGCGATGTGCGCGGCTGGTTCACCGACGACACGGCCGCACGATTCCGGGCCTATGGCTGGGAGGTGATCGGTCCCATCGATGGTCACGATGCGGCCGCGGTGGGCGAGGCCCTCAGGCAGGCGAGCACCGATGAGCAGCACCCCACGCTCATCATCTGTCGCACCACCATCGGTCAGGGCTCACCGAGCAAGGCAGGTAGCGAGGCTGCGCACGGGGCGCCGCTCGGCACTGCGGAAGTGGCCGCCACTCGCGCTGCACTCGGCTGGACGCAACCGCCCTTCGAGATCCCCGCCGAGATCTACGCTGCCTTCGACTGCCGTCCACGCGGGGCACGCGCCGTGGCCGATTGGGAGGCCCGCTTCGCCGCCTATCGCAGCGCGTGTCCGGATCTGGCGGCGGAGTTCGAGCGGCGCGTGATGCGGGGCGAACTGCCTGTGGGCTTCACGGAACAGGCCGGGAGGTTCGTGAGCGCCTGTCAGACCAAGGCGGCGAAAGTGGCCACCCGCAAGGCCTCGCAGGACGCCATCGAGGCCTTCGCACCACTGCTGCCGGAATGGCTGGGCGGGTCAGCCGACCTCAGCGGCTCCAACTGCACGCTGTGGCAGGGCGCGCGTGTAATCGGCTCGGGAGCCGCCGCCGACGGCAACTATCTGCACTACGGCGTGCGCGAGTTCGGGATGGCCGCCCTCATGAACGGCCTTGCCCTGCACGGCGGGCTGCTGCCTTCGGGCGGCACCTTCCTCGTCTTCTCCGACTATTCCCGCAATGCCATCCGCCTGGCCGCCCTCATGGGGATCCAGGTCGTGCACGTGCTCACTCACGATTCCATCTGCCTGGGCGAGGATGGCCCTACTCACCAGCCCGTGGAGCACGCGCCCTCGCTCCGGCTCATCCCGGGTCTGCACCTTTGGCGCCCCTGCGATGCAGTGGAGACTGCCGTTGCCTGGCAGGCTGCCATCGAAAGGCGTGACGGCCCGACCGCTCTGGTGCTGAGCCGGCAAAACCTTGCTACCCAGCCGCGTGAGGACTCGCGCCTGGGTGAACTGCGCCACGGCGGTTACGTGCTGCACGAACCCGCCGCAGCCCCGCAGGCGGTCATAGTCGCGACCGGCTCGGAAGTAGAACTCGCCATGCAGGCGGCCCTGCGGCTGGCGTCAGAGGGAATTCTGGCGCGGGTAGTTTCCATGCCCTGCGTCGAGGCCTTCCGTGCGAGTCCTGCCGCCTGGCAGGAGGCGGTGCTGCCCGCCAGGCTCCGTGCACGGGTGGCCGTGGAGGCGGCGAGCAGCGATGGCTGGCGTGGCTGGGTGGGGCTCGATGGCGAGGTGGTCGGTCTCGATCGCTTCGGCGAATCGGCACCCGCGGAGGCCGTGTACGGGCACCTCGGCTTCACCGTGGATGCCGTCTGCGCCGCTGTGCGCCAGACCCTGGCTCGCCTCGCCGACGCTGGCGGTTGAAGCAGTCACTCCCGCGGCCGCTATCGCGAAGACTTCTCCTCACACCCGTATTCAGCTTTCCCCACGCACGAAGGACGAACGAACCATGACGATCAAGGTCGGCATCAACGGATACGGACGCATCGGTCGCAATGTGCTGCGGGCCTTCTATGAGGGTCGTCGTCGCGACGAGATCTCCATTGTCGCCATCAACGATCTGGGCGACGCCGTCACCAACGCCCATCTGACTCGTTACGACAGCGTGCACGGCCGTTTCGGTCAGCCCGTGAGCGTGGATGGCGATCATCTGGTCGTTGGCTCCGACCGCATCCGGGTGCTTTCCGAGCGTGACCCGGGCCGGCTGCCCTGGGGCGATCTCGGTGTGGATGTCGTGCTTGAATGCACGGGGCTTTTCACCAGCAAGGCCCGTGCGGGTGCGCACATCGCCGGCGGCGCACGCAAGGTGGTGATCTCCGCCCCCGGCGAGGCGGACGTGGACGCCACCATCGTCTACGGCGTGAATCATCAGGTGCTGCGCGCCGAGCACAGCGTGATCTCCAACGCATCCTGTACGACCAACTGCCTCGCGCCACTGGTGCAGCCCCTGCATCAGGCGATCGGTGTGGAACACGGCATCATGACTACCGTGCATGCTTACACCAACGATCAGGTGCTGACGGACGTCTACCACAAGGATCTGCGGCGCGCCCGCTCGGCCACCCAGTCCATGATCCCGACCAAGACCGGTGCCGCGGCCGCAGTCGGCCTGGTGCTGCCGGAGCTGAACGGTCGCCTCGATGGTTTTGCCGTACGTGTGCCCACCATCAATGTCTCGCTGGTGGACCTCACCTTCACCGCCGCGCGTGAGACCTCCCAGCGCGAGATCGACGCCGTTCTGCGTGCGGCTGCGGCCGGTCCGCTCGCCGGCATCCTCACGGTCAACGATGAGCCGCTGGTGTCGATGGATTTCAATCACGATCCGCATTCGTCCATCTACGAATCCGCGCTGACCAAGGTGCTCGATGGGCGGCTGGTCAAGGTGCTCGCCTGGTATGACAACGAATGGGGCTTCTCCAACCGTATGCTCGATACCACGGTCGCGCTCATGCGTGCCGGCTGAGTCCAGTAGACCAAGGACGAAGGATCCCCTCATGCAGCGCATGGACGATTTCAACCTCGCGGGCAAGCGCGTGCTCATCCGCGAGGATCTCAACGTTCCCCTGAACGAGGACGGCAGCATCGGTGACGACTCGCGCCTGCGGGCCGCGCTACCCACGATCAAACGGGCGCAGGCTGCGGGGGCGCATGTCATGGTGATGTCTCATCTCGGCCGCCCGACCGAGGGCAGCCCGGATCCGGCCCTCTCCCTCGCACCCGTTGCCGCCTGGCTCACGCGCGAACTGGGCACGCCGGTGCCGCTCATCGATGACTGGATCGGCGGCGTCACGGTGGCTGCAGGTCAGGTCGTGCTGCTGGAGAACACGCGCTTTCTGGTCGGCGAGAAGAAGAACTCGGACGATCTCGCACGCCGCATGGCCGCCCTGTGTGATATCTACGTGAACGACGCCTTTGCCACGGCGCACCGCGCCGAGGCCTCCACGCACGGGCTTGCCAAATACGCGCCGCACGTGTGTGCCGGGCCGTTGCTCATCGCCGAGATCGAGGCCTTGGCGCGCGCCACGGCCAACCCGGCCCGTCCGCTCGTCGCTGTGGTCGGAGGATCCAAGGTCTCCACCAAGCTCGAGATCCTCGAGGCCCTGCGTGCGAAGGTGGATGTGCTGCTGGTCGGTGGCGGTATCGCCAACACCTTCCTCAAGGCCGCCGGTCATCCCATCGGCAAGTCGCTCTGTGAGGATGATCTGCTGCCCACCGCAGTGCGCATGCTTGCGTCGCGTACCGGTGCCAGGATCCCGCTGCCGGTGGACGTGGTCTGCGCCGAGCGCTTTGCGGCAGACGCGCCGGCCACGGTGAAGGCCGTGACTGACGTCGGCCCGGAGGACATGATCCTGGATGTCGGCCCGCAAACTCGGGGCGTCATCGCGCAGACACTCCGTCAGGCCGGTACCATCGTGTGGAATGGTCCGCTCGGAGTCTTCGAGATGGACGCCTTCGGTGGCGGCACCGAGTCCTTGGCCCGGGCCATCGCAGAGGCACCGGCCTTTTCGCTCGCCGGAGGCGGTGACACCCTCGCCGCCATCGCCAAGTACGGCGTGGCAGGCGGGATCTCCTACATCTCGACCGGCGGTGGTGCCTTTCTCGAGTATCTCGAGGGCAAGACACTACCGGCCGTAGCCATCCTCGAGGAACGTGCGCGCGCCACACCGGGTTACACGCATCCCTCTGAGGGATACTGATCCACTCATTTCCCTGCCACGAGCCCCAATCATGACCCGCGTCGCCAAGCCGAGCCCCCTCTTGAGACGCAGCCAGCGTCGCACCAAGATCGTCGCCACCCTGGGACCTGCCACCAACGATCCGGCCATGCTGGCGCGGGTCCTGGATGCCGGCTGCGATTGTGTGCGACTGAATTACAGCCATGACACGGCCGAGGAACACGCCCGGCGCGTGGAGCAGGTTCGCACCATTTCGGCCGAGACCGGGATCGAGGTGGGCATCATGGCCGACCTGCAAGGCCCGAAGATCCGCGTTGCGCGCTTTCGCGAAGGGCCGATTCAACTTGCCGAAGGGGATCATTTCAGCATCGATGCAGCGCTGGCCAACGATGCCGGCGACCAGACCCAGGTCGGCGTGACCTACAAGGAACTCCCGAACGACGTCGGTCCGGGCGACACCCTGCTCATCGACGATGGCCGCATCGTGTTGCGCGTGCAGAAGGTGGTGGACACCGCCGTGCGCTGCGAGGTCGTGGTCGGCGGCAAACTCTCGAACAACAAGGGCATCAACCGCGAGGGTGGCGGGCTTTCCGCCAAGGCACTGACCCGCAAGGATCGCAACGATCTCCGTCACGCCGTGGAACTGGGCGTGGATTACATCGCCGTCTCCTTCCCGCGCAGCGCCGAGGACATCCGCGAGGCACGTCGTCTCATCGAGCGGGCGGGAGGCAACTGCGCCATCATCGCCAAGATGGAGCGCGCAGAGGCCATCGAGGCTGCGGACAGCATCATCGAGGCCTCGGACGGCATCATGGTGGCGCGTGGGGATCTTGGCGTTGAGATCGGTGACAGCGCCCTGCCGCCGGTCCAGAAGCGGCTCATCAAGCTCGCGCGTGAACTCAATCGTGTGGTCATCACGGCCACACAGATGATGGAGTCCATGATCGAGAACCCCATCCCCACCCGGGCGGAGGTCTTCGACGTCGCCAATGCCGTGCTGGATGGCACCGATGCGGTGATGCTCTCGGCCGAGACCAGTGTCGGCAAATACCCGGACCGGACGGTGGAGGCGATGGCGCGCGTGTGCATGGGCACGGAGCGCGAGTGGGACGCACAGGGGCCGGATTACCGCCTCGACACGGCCTTCGATCGCATCGACGAGGCCATTGCCATGTCGGCGATCTACGCGGCAAACCGTCTGGAGGCCCGCGCGATCCTTGCGCTGACCGAGAGCGGCGCCACCACGCTCTGGATGTCGCGCATGGACACCGGCATCCCGATCTACGCCTTCACCCGCCACCTCGCCACGCGACGGCGGCTTTCGCTTTATCGAGGCGTCTATCCGATCAACTTCGACGTCACCTCCACCGACCACGCCAAGGTGAACAAGGAGATGATCGAACTGCTGGAATCCCACGGCCTCCTGAAGACGGACGACATCGTCGTCGTCACCAAGGGCGATCTCTCCGGGCGCACCGGTGGCACCAACGCCATGAAGATCGCCCGTGTCGGCCACCTTGTGGAGCTCACCATCTAAGGGGCCGCACAGTGCGGCAGGCGGCGCGACGCACACTGGCGATGAACCCATGACAGTGTGTCGCGGACCGGTATCTCGTCTCGTTGCAGCGAAAGTTTTCGATTCCTGTCACAAAGGCCCGTTATTCTCTCGCGCCGGAGGTCAGGGCCCACGCTGACCGCTGCCAGAATGCCGATGCTGCATCCCACCCCGCCAGCCGCAAACGAGGAACCACCGATGTCCGTGATCCAGGAACTCGCCGCTACCGTTGCCGTGATGGTCGCCCCAGGCAAGGGCATCCTTGCCATCGACGAGAGCTTCCCGAGTATCAAGAAGCGCTTCGACTCCATTGGCATCGAATCCACGGAAGAGAACCGCCGGGCCTACCGGGAACTCCTCATCACCGCACCGGGCGGGGGAGAGTTCGTGAGCGGGATGATCCTCTTCGATGAGACCATCCGGCAGTCCACCGCGACCGGTGAGCGCTTCGTCGATGCACTCGTGCGCCAGGGCATCATGCCGGGCATCAAGGTGGACACCGGATCGAAGCCACTGGCCGGCTTTCCGGGCGAGGAGGTGACCGAGGGCCTCGATGGGCTGCGTACCCGGCTGGCCGAGTATCGGCAGCTTGGGGCGCGCTTCGCCAAGTGGCGAGCCGTCATCAACATCGGCGAAGGCATCCCGACCCCGGGTGGGCTCGAAGCCAACTGCCATGCGCTCGCCCGCTACGCCGCACTGTGCCAGGAGGCCGGCATCGTGCCGATGGTGGAGCCGGAGGTCATGATGGACGGCAGTCACACGATCGAACGCTGCTACGCCGTAACCGAACTCACGCTGCGCATGCTCTTCAGCGCGCTGCTGAGCCAGAACGTCCGGCTCGAACACACCATCCTCAAGACCAGCATGGTGATCGCCGGGGCTGACTGCCCGGTGCAGGCGAGCGTGGAGCAGGTCGCGGCAGAGACGGTCCGCTGCCTGAAGAGCGCGGTGCCGGCCTCGGTGCCTGGGATCGTGTTCCTCTCCGGTGGCCAGAGCGCTCAGGTCGCTACCCTGCATCTCAACGCCATGAATGCTCACTTCCCGGTCAAACCGTGGCCGCTCAGTTACTCCTACGGGCGTGCCCTGCAGGCCCCGGCATTGAAGACCTGGGCCGGCAAGCCTGAAAACTTCGCTGCCGCCCAGGCGGTTCTGCGCTTGCGCGAAAAGTGCAACAGCGCAGCGGCCCTTGGCCGCTACAGCGAGGCGATGGAAGCGGCCTGAGCCCGTACCATCCACCTGCCCGGAGTCACGCGACTCCGGGCAGCAAGCCCGCGCCGCACTGGCTGCGGAGTCGCGCATTCACCATGGCCATGGGCCGCCGCGGTCGCTGGTGCCAGTTAGTGCAAACGGCAGGGAACGCATCGCCTGCGGGATTGTCTCTCCGCACGCGACGCTGATGTCACGCCAGCCTGGCTGACAGACGGGCCGCCGCCCAACACACTCGCGCCTCCCGATGATGCCAACTGCGTCACGGGTTGCGTGCAGACGGTCGCCTCCTCGACCGCTACATGTTTTGAGCCCAGGCGGCGTGAGACCCGCGCCTCGGTGCCCCCGAACTACCTCTTCTCGGAGGCTCGAATGAGCAGCAGGCCCGAACTCAAGCTTGTAAGCAGTGATGTCACACCGGTCAGTCAGACCGCCACGGAAATCGTACTGCGTGGCGTCACCCGTGATGGTCGCAAATTCCGACCCTCGGACTGGGCCGAGCGCCTCTACT
>DNIF01000074.1 GCA_003485715.1 Gammaproteobacteria bacterium | reverse complement strand
GCGCGCACTATATCGACAAGCGCGACTGGAGTCATCCTCCAGCCTTGTCCAACCACACTATGCGCCGGACCGGGTACCGTCGTTTTAAAGACAAGTGGCCCTGAGCGAAGAGACCACTCGGCTCGCTCCGACCGCGCAAACGGCGAGTTGCAGCGCCGTCAGGGACTGGCGGGCGGAGTGCTGCCGGCACCAGCCGGTGCTGGTGCAGCCGGTTCGGCGGGCGGCAGGGCTCGGAGCTCCGGCCCGTCGGTAGCGGCTGGGGCAGCATCCGGGACCGCGCCGGTCGTTGCTGCCGGGGCCTCTCCCGGCAGTACAGGCAGGTCATCCGGTGGTGCGGCCACCGTCGCCCCGTTCGCGGGCGGTGCAGCCGGCCCTTCGGCAGCGGCGGTCGGTGGCACCCCCTCGCCGGCCTGCAGGGCCTGCTCGACGACGCTGCGTGCCTCGGCACGGTGCGCCGATAGGTAGGACATGTAGAAGCTCACCGAGAAGAAGATGACGGCGAGGATGGTGGTCAGCCGGGTGAGCACCGAGCCGGCACCGCGGGCACCGAAGACCGTGGCCGAGGCACCGGCACCGAAGGCCGCGCCCATGCTGGCCCCCTTGCCCTGCTGGATGAGAATGATGCCGATGAGGGCAAGGGCACTCAGTACCTGCACCACGTGGAGAATGGTCGAGAACATGGAGTCTTCCGGGTTGGCTTAAGGGTTCAGCGTGGGCTTCGGGAGGTCCGCTCGCCACGCGGCAATCGGCACGAGCCTTCTCTCAGGGCACGTGGGCCGCGCTGCAGATGCGGGCGAAGTCGGCAGCCTTCAGCGAGGCGCCGCCCACCAGCGCTCCGTCGATGTCCGGCATGGCAAAGAGTGCATCGGCCACCGTGGTGTTGACGCTGCCCCCGTAGAGGATACGCAGCGCCGGGGCGACTTCCGGCCAGGCCGCTGCCACCTGCGCGCGGATGTGCGCGTGCACCTCCTCTGCCTGCTCGGCACTCGCCGTGAGCCCGGTGCCGATGGCCCAGATCGGCTCGTAGGCAACGACGAAACGACCGGGGTGGCTGGCGCACCGATCAATGAGCGGGCGCATCTGCGCCGTCACCACCTCCGCCCAGCGGCCAGCCTCCCGCTCGGCGAGCGACTCGCCCACACAGGCGATGACACAGAGCCCGGCCGCGAGCCCGGCCGCTGCCTTGCGAGCGACCAGCTCATCCGACTCCGCGCAGTCGCTGCGCCTTTCGGAATGACCGACGATCACCCAGCGACAGCCGATGTCGAGCAGCATCGAGGCAGCGATCTGGCCCGTCCAGGCACCCACGGCATGGGCCGACACATCCTGCGCCCCCACCGCGACCTGACTGCCCGCGATCGTGGCGCAGACGGCATCCAGATGCACCGCCGGCGGGCAGATCACGACCTCGGCCGCGACGCCTGCGGTCGCGTCCCGGACCGCCGCTGCGAGCGCAACGGCAGAGGCACGATCACCGTGCATCTTCCAGTTGCCCGCCACGAGCGCGCGCCGCGCACTACCCACGATTGGATCTCCACCGGGCCACAGGAAAGGGCCGTCAAAAAGGCCGAGGAGCATAAGCGAGCCCGGCCCGCCGGGCAAACGCGCTGCGGCGCACCAGCCCTCACCCCAGGCCCTCTTGGCTTCTGGGTCGTGCTGCGCGCCGGGGTGCCGCCGTTGGGGCCCGGGAGCCCCGCTGATAGACTCTCGGCCGACTCGCTCCACCCTGGTCGGTGCCGATCTGCCAAGGCCGACACCGAAACTGCTGAACCATGTGTTGCGGTCGAGCACGTCGCCCAGGCCCCTGGGCGTGGCCACGGACGCCGTTTGCACTGGAGCCATAGCGGTGGCGGATGCGCGCAAGGTCATCATCCTCGCCGGGCCCAATGGCGCGGGCAAGACGACCTTTGCGCGCGAGTTTCTGCCCAACGAGGCAGGGTGTCTGGTGTTCATCAATGCCGACCTGATCGCCGCCGGACTGTCACCGTTTGCCCCCGAGACGGCCGCGGTGCATGCCGGGCGTCTGATGTTGCAGGAGCTGGCACGGCACTTCGCGGCCCGCGTGAGCTTTGCCTTCGAGACCACATTGGCGGGGCGCGGCTACCTGCACCACATCCGTGCCTGGCAGGCCGCCGGCTACTGCGTCAAACTGATTTTCCTACGGCTCGACAGCCCCGAGGAAGCCATCGCCCGCGTCGCACAACGCGTCCGCCAGGGCGGACATCACATTCCTGAGGACACGATCCGTCGGCGTTTTGCCGCCGGTCGCCAGAACTTCCAGCGTCTTTATGCGCCCCTGGTGGATGCCTGGGCGCTGTACGACAACGCCGGTGCCCAGCCGCGACTGCTGGACTGGAGCGAGAAGCCATGAACGAGCGACCCATCGAGACGGCCCGAGATGCCGATCTGCGCCTGTCGATGGCTGCAATGCTGCGCGCCGCGCAACGCGCACGCGAACTGGCGCGGCAGACCGGCACGGCGCTGGTCATCAGTCGTGACGGGGTCCTCGAGCAGATCCAGCCGGCTGCGGCACGGTCACCGGGCGTCCTGGAGCCACCGACTCCGGATGACAGCGAGCCCTGACCCCTCCCCGCCCAGCACCAGACCCATCACCCGCGACTCTGCCCCGAACGCTCAGGCCTCCGGGTCGCCCGTCACCACCTTCTGCATCCAGGTGTCGAGGCCGATGGTGCCGGTGGCAGCGGCCTGTGCGGTGACCGCCGCCGGCAGCACGTCCTGCAGGACATCCACCCGTTTCCAGGTGGCCAGCGGGGTTTCGCAGCCGCTGCGCGGTACATAGCGCGAGGCCTGCACCTTCTCGTAGCGATGCACGTAGCGCGGGCAGTTCGGCCAGATCCGGGTGGCCTCCACCCGCACCACGAGTTCGGCCTCCGGGAAGAGCGCGAGGTCGGCTGCCTCCCGGGACAGACGCGCCCGGCCCTGTACCCGCAGGCGATAGGGCCGATCGAAGGCGATGAACAGCAGCCCGACCTCCGGCATCTGCGACAGATTGCCCATGGAAAGGTACATGCCGTTGCCGTCGTAGCTCGGGAAGACGAGCGTGGAGGCGTCCTGCACCCGCACGAAGCCCGGATCGCCACCCTTGTAGGACACCGTGGGCCGGCCCTCGGCATCCACCGTGGCGAGGAAGAACATGTCGCGCGACTCGATGAAGGCGCGGGAGTAGTCATCGAAGGCGGTGGCCACGGCCAGCTCTTCGATGCGATCGGCGAGCGCGCGCGTGCCGAAGGCGTCCTGCAGGCTGCGATGGGATTCGGCAAACAGTTGGCTCATGGGCAGATCCTCCGAAGGGCCTCACGGCAGCATGCCGGTGCGGCGGGGGCAGCTTGCGGGGCGACGCGTGCGCGTGGTTGTGGTGAGCCGCAGTAGCTTTCAATAGACGGGCCGGGAGCGCAGGGCAAGGTCGGAGAGCCGACGGTGCCCGGTGCAGCGCGCCTCAGTCTCCAGCCACCACGCCCAGACGCGGGCACGTGGCCGCGAGGGGACATTCCCCGCAGCGCGGCCGCGGGCGGCAATGGTTCTTGCAGAGCTCGACGATGCGGGCATGCAACTGACCGAATGCGGGCACGTCGGGGCCGAGTACGCCCTCCACCCAGCCTCGCAGCAGGTCGTAGGCGGCGTCGTGCTGCGGCAGACCGAAGCGGGCAAACAGGCGCCGGGTGTAGGCATCCACGACGAATACCGGGCGCTCGAAGGCATAGAGCAGGATGTCATCGGCCGTTTCGGGCCCGATGCCATGCACCGCCAGCAGCGAGCGCCTGAGTGACGCCGTGTCCTGCGAGGCGGCCGTGGCCGCCTCCGCAAGCCACCAGCGGCAGGCGGCCCGAAGCCGCACGGCCTTCACGTTGAAGTAACCCGCCGGGCGAATGAGATCGGCGATCTCGCTCTCGGGGCGGGCGAGCAGTTCGACCGCGGTGAGCGCACCCGCCGCGCGCAGGCGATCGATGGCGCGCTCCACGTTCACCCAGGCCGTGTTCTGCGTCAGCACTGCGCCGACCAGCACCTCGAAGGGCGATTCGGCCGGCCACCAGACCATCTGGCCGAAGGCGTCCGCAAGCGCAGCGTGCAGGCTGACGAGCCGCCGCGCGCCAGTGCGCGCGGGGCCGGGCCGGGTTTCCGGTGGCGGGGGCGACGGCCGCGACACGACGGATCTTCTGCAGCAAACGGGCGCCCGGCGGGGCCGTCAGCGCCGGCCCTTGCTGCCGGGCCGACCCGCGGATGCCCCCCCGGATGGCCCGCGGTTTGGCCCGCGGGGTGCCGCCCTGGACGACCCCGGTGTTGGACCACTGCGACCCGCGCTGCCCCCCCCTTTGCCCGACGGCCTGCCGGGTGTCCCGGGCCCACGCCCGGATGCCGCTACGGCGGCACCCGCCCGGGTTGCGGGAGATCTCGGCGCACGCATGGTGCCGTCACTCGCGCTCGCGCGCTGCTCCCGCCCGGAACCAGCCCGCCCCGTGCGTCGGACCTCATTACCTACCGTTCGCCCGACACCGCGCTGACGCCCCGGCGCCGGCCGCTTCGGCGCAGGGGCTGGCGGCAGACCGGCCAGTTCGGCGAGCGCATCCACCTCTGCCGCATCGAGTTCCCAGATGTGCCCGGTGCGGTGGGCCCGGGTAAGCACGCAACTGCCATAGCGGAAACGGATGAGGCGGCTGACGGTGAGCCCGACGGCCTCGAACAGACGCCGTACTTCGCGCTGGCGGCCCTCGCGCAGCATCACATGCCACCACTGATTGGCCCCCTCGCCGCCCGCCTCCAGCAGACGATCGAAGTGTGCCGGGCCATCGTCGAGTTCTACGCCGTCCAGCAACTTCTGCTGCAGCACCGGGGGGAACTCGCCCAGAACGCGCACGGCGTACTCGCGCTCGACCTCGCGCGAGGGGTGCATCAGGCCGTGCGCCAGCTCACCGTCGTTGGTGAAGAGCAGCAGACCCTGGCTGTTGAGGTCCAGGCGGCCGATCACCACCCAGCGACCCTGGCGCAGGCGCGGGAGGTGCTCGAAGACCGTGGGCCGGCCCTCCTCATCCTGGCGTGTGCAGATCTCGCCCACCGGCTTGTAGTAGGCGAGCACGCGCCGTTCGATGGCCTCGAGTTTCCATTTCGGTACGCGCCGGCCGTCGATGGCAATGACGTCACCGGCATGGAACACCTGCCCAGTGGTCACGGCCACATCGTTGACCGTCACCCGGCCCGCCTGAATCCAGGTCTCGATCTCACGGCGTGAGCCGAGACCGGCGCGGGCCAGCACCTTGTGCAGACGCTCACCGTCTCCAGCCGCCGTCGGGACCGGCTGCACCGGCAATACCTCCCGTTCCACCGGGCCCGTCGCAGAGCCACGCGGTGTCCGTCCCCGGCCACCCTGGCGACCACCCGCACGTGGGTTCACAGTGCCTCCGTATCCGCGCTGATCGGGGCGACTGCTGCGCCTGCGCAGGCGTCAGCAACCGTATCCATGGCACTCGCGACTGCACCCACTGCAGCCCCCGGGACGACCCCGACAGGCGCAGCCAGCAGCTCCGGGCGATCCTCCGTGTCCTCCCCGGCAGGCGCCTCCAGTGGCGTGAATTCGCCCCCGGTCGGCGGCAGGCCGGCCGCCGTGAGCAGCGCCTCCTCCGGCGGCAGCAACTCGGCCAGACTCGGCAGTTGTTCCAGCGAGCGGAGGCCGAAGTAATCGAGGAAAATCCGCGTGGTCGCGTAAACGGCCGGCCGCCCCGGCACCTCGCGATGCCCCACCACGCGCACCCACTCGCGTTCCAGCAGGCTGCGGATGATGTTGGTGGACACGGCAACGCCGCGGATGTCCTCGATCTCCGCACGAGTGACCGGTTGCCGGTAGGCGATGATGGCGAGGGTCTCCATGGCCGCGCGCGAATAGCGGCCCGGGCGCTCGGCCTGCAGGCGTTCCACCCATTGCGCGTGCGACTGCCGTACCTGGTAGCGCCAGCCGCTCGCCACCTGCACCAGTTCGATGGCCCGGCCCGCGCAATCCTCGGCCAGCAAATGCAGCGCCGCATCCACTTCCTCGGGACTCGGGACCGGGCCGAGGTCGGGGTCGAACAGGGCGAGCAGCGCCTCCGGCGCGAGCGGTACCTCAGCGGCGAACAACGCGGCCTCGATGGCAGTCTTGAATGCCGCGGGATTCATGCGGCCACCTTCACGTGCAGCGTGCCCCGCCCTTCATCGAGCACGATCTCGATGAGCGCCTGCCGGAGCAGCTCCAGGAGCGCAAGCAGGGTCACCACCACACCGGCTCGCCCCTCCTCCACCGTGAACAGGGCGGTGAAGGCGACGAAACGGCGTTCACCGAGGTGTTCGAGCACGGCGGCCATGCGCGCCCGCACCGACAGCGGCTCGCGCCGGATCTCGTGGCGGGCGTTGAGTCGCGCGCGCGTCAGCACCTCGCGCATGGCGGCGAGGATGGCATCGAGCTGCACGATGGGCTGCGGTCGTTCGCGTGGGATCTCCGGCAGCTCCACCTGCACCGGGAAGACATCGCGATCCATGCGCGGGCGCTCATCCAGTGACTCGGCGGCGCGCTTGTAGCGCTCGTACTCCTGCAGCCGCCGCACCAGGTCGGCCCGCGGATCCGGCTCTTCCTCGCCCACCGGGGCGGGCCGCGGCAGCAGCATGCGCGACTTGATCTCGGCCAGCATGGCCGCCATCACCAGATATTCCGCCGCGAGTTCGAGGCGCAGGTCCTTCATCAGCGCCACGTAGCGCATGTATTGCGCGGTGACCTCGGCGATGGGGATATCGAGGATATCCACGTTGTGCCGGCGGATGAGGTAGAGCAACAGATCGAGCGGGCCCTCGAAGGCCTCCAGCACCACTTCCAGCGCGTCGGGTGGGATGTAGAGATCAGCGGGGAGTTCGAGCCAGTCCACCCCGAGCACCCGCGCGACCGGTGCTGCGGCCGGGGATGGTTCCGCGTTCGTGCCCGCGGGCATCCCCTCCGTTGCGACAGGTTCGTCCGGCAGCGCGGTCATCGATACAGCAGCCCCATGCTGGAGCGCACATCGTCGAGCGTCTCGTGCGCCAGCTCGCGGGCGCGTTCCGCACCGCGCTCGATGATGTCGTCGAGGGTGCGGCGATCTGCCTCCAGGGCCTGGGCGCGCTCGCGGACGGGGGCGAGTTCCGTGAGTACCCCCTCGATCACGGGCTGCTTGCAGTCGAGGCAGCCGATGGCGGCCGAGCGGCAGCCCTGTTCGACCCAGGTGCGCGTCTCCGGATTGGAGTACACCTTGTGCCAGGGCCAGACGGGACAGCGCTCCGGATCGCCCGGATCGCTGCGCCGCACGCGCGCTGGGTCGGTGGGCATGGTGCGGAGCTTCTGCTGGATCGAGGCCGCGTCCTCGCGCAGGGCGATGGTGT
>DNIF01000163.1 GCA_003485715.1 Gammaproteobacteria bacterium | reverse complement strand
CATGGGCCGCCAGCGTCTGCTCACCGACGAGGATGAACTCGGGTTGCAGCATGAGCAGCACCTCGGCCGAGATGGCGTGGTAACCCTCAGCCTCGGCAAAGCCGTTCTCGAGACCGGCGAGGCGCATCAGGCCATCGGCGAGCGTCCCCCGGCCCGCCGCCTGCAGGCCACCACCGCCGATCCCGAACAGGTACACGGCGCGCGGACGCACCGCGATGGCGGCCAGCGCCTCACCGAGGCTGGTGAGTTCGCCCTCGATCCGCTCCGCTTCGGCGGCAGCCGCCGCGGACAGCCCGAGGGCCGCGCCGATGGCGCGCAGCTTTGCCCCCAGCCCCTGGATGGTGGGCTCCTCGGGCACCGTGACCACCCGCACGCCGGCGCTCTCAAGGCCCGCAAGCACGGCGGGTGGCCCGGCGAGCGCGCTCGCCAGCACCAGGGTGGGTTCGAGTGCGAGCAGCGGCTCGAGCGAAAGCGCCCGGAAATAGCCGACCTGGGGCAGTCCCGCCACGGCGGCGACGCCGCGCGCGGATTGGTCGACGGCGATGAGGGTTCCGCAGGCACCGAGTTCGCACACGGCCTCAGCGATCCCGGAGCCAAGCGCCAGCGTGCGTGGCAACGCCGCGTCCTGCGCGCGGGTGGGATCGACTGCCGAGGAGGGTAAGGAGGAATGGTTGCCGTCGGCCACAGCGACCGGGGCAATCGCAACGCAGTGGGCAAACAGCGCCATGGACAGGGTCAGCGGTGGCAATACCCGCCATGCAGCACGTGGCATTCGGAACAGTCCTCAGGAAAGAGTTGCGGTTAGTATTGCGAATCGTTATCGTTCACGCAATCATCACGACAACGGACAGGCAACAACATTTCGTCAGCGCCAACCAAGCGGGCTGGAACGTCATGCCCTCCACGACAGGGGTCCTCATGTCAAGCTCATCCAGTACATCCCCGACGACTTCCTGCGGCGGGGCCGCCCCCGGCAAGCCGGTGGGCCCGGTCAGCGTAGCGGTGGTCGAGACCCACCTGGGTGGGCTGCTGCGCAGCATGGTCGCGCATGACGGCTACGGCGAGTTGCGGGTGGAGTCGCGCATCCTCAAGCGCGGCCAAAAGGAAATCATCCTGCACTTCGGTCACCAGTACCGTTTTGTCGTGGACATCGGCCCGGAACCCGGCAGGCCCGCGGGCCCGGGCTGGCAGCCCCCGGCCGGTTCAGCGACCGAGGAGCGGAGCGGCGCTGGCTGACCACAGAATCTTGAAGTCTTCGTGTGGGTCCGGCGGCGGCACAGGTCGCCGGACCCACACGGGGAAGGGAGGGGTCACGGCACCGCGGCCCCTCCCGAACCACACGCCGTAGCGCGACGCGCTGACGGCGCGGCCAGACCGCCTCGCGGCGGTGCAGCCAGGAAAAGAACACGGCGGCCCCAGCGGGTGGGGTGCCCGTGACGCGGTGCCAACCACCAGCAGCCATCTTCGCCGGGCGACCACTTGCGCGCCCTGCCCTGCCGATCGCCTGCCAGATTGAGGAATACCCGCCATGTCACGCTTCGCTCCAGGCCTCACCGCACTCGCTCTTGCCCTCACCGCCGGCAACGCCGCGGCCGCCTTCCAGGACCCCGCCACTGCCGCTTGGGGCGGCTGGACCCGCGGCACCCCCGGCACGCTCTACGCCGGCTGGAATTTCTTCTCTGATGAAACCCCTCGGGGCGGCGTCATCGTCGACAGCACGCCCGACGTGGCGGCCAACAGCCTCATCGGCGGTGTTACCACCCCGGGCGGCCCGACCTTCACCCAGTTCGGTGATTCGACCTTCCGGGTGACCGAAACCAGTGGCGGCAGCTTCGTCACCGGGGGCGGCAACATCTACAGCGTAGTGCTGGCGAACCGCTTCACCCTGGAATTCCAGAACAACGGCGCCCTGCCCTTCCAGGTCGCCCTGCAGACGCGCACCCTGGGCACCGAGCTCGATCCGGCCAGCATCCTCCTGAACGGCGTGGCCCCCGACCACCGCCAGGAGCTCTCCCGGCTGGCGCTCAGTGGCTTCGGCGGTGATCAGATCGACAACCTCTTTGTCTGGCGTTTGGCCGCCGGCCGTGACCTGACCTTGGCCTTCGCGGCCCCAGCGTCACACCTGAGCCTGGACGCGTTGACCCTTGATGCCGCCCCGGTCCCCGTGCCAGCCGCCGTCTGGCTGCTGGGTTCGGCCCTCTCGGCCATGACCTTCGCGGCGCGTCGCCGGGAGATCTGAACATGGCAAGAACTGGCCCCGGCGGACGGGCAATCCGCCGGGGCCATTCCGGGCCGGTCAAACGGCCTGCGGCAGGCCGACCCCAGCGGGTGGGGTGATGCTGCCGAAGGTTGAGCACCGGTCCCTTGAGCAACACCCTTCCACTCCCGCGGGGCTGCAACTTGCGCAGCTCGCCTCGCCTACACCTTCGAGGAAACCCGCATGTCACATCGTCTGCATACCCTGTCCCTCTCTGCGGCCCTCGCCGCAAGCCTGCCCACTGCCGCATTCGCGGCAGATCTGTCGGCTCGATCGTTCCAGAACCCCGCCACCGCCGGCTGGGGCGGCCAGATCTGGAGTCGTGGTGCGCCCGGCACGCTTTACGCGGGCTGGGACATCTTCGACAGCATCTCTGATCGCACACCCGACCTCGGCCGGCACAACGCGGACACCGCGCTGTTCATGGCCGTCAGCCCGGCCACCTTCCTCACCGGCAGCCGGAACCTTTACTCGTTCTCCCAAATCACCGCGTTCGATGCCCTGATCGTGCCCACCCAACTCGATCCCGGCCTGTACACGGTCGCGGTGCAGATCGCGGTACTCGGCCGGTCCATCGATCCCGCGAGTCTCACCCTGAACGGCGAAGGCTGGAGTAGCCGCACGGTCTTGCGCCGGGGTGAGGCCGCCTTGCCTCCTGGTCATGTGGATACCGGCGCAGGCATGGGCGGAGTAGACAACGAATACCTCTTCGTCTGGTCCGGCTTCGAGCGCCTGACACCACGCGACATCTTCGCGATCGATTTCCGGGCGGCCGGGACGAGCAACAGCCTCGCCGCCTTCAGCATCGATGTGGGACCGGCCGTGCCGCTGCCAGCCGCAGTCTGGCTGCTGGGACCGGCCGTGGCCGGACTGGGCCTCGCGGCCCGTCGCCGAGGTACCTGACCGAGCAAGACCTGCGCCCAGAGGACATGACCACGACACGGCAAGGCGGCCCCAGCGGGTGGGGCGCCGCGCCGGTACGCACTTCAACCAGCGCGGGGCGGCAAACGCTGCCGCCCGCCGCGTCCACCGCACAGAGGACCACCCGCATGTATCACTTGCTGCTTTCCCGTTCGTTCTCGCTGGCCCTCGGTGTCGTCTTCGCGCCGGCCGCGCTGGCGGCCGCCTTTCCGCCCCCCGATGCCTTCCAGGACCCGGCCACCGCCGCCTGGGGCGGCTGGACCCGCGGCAGTACCGGCACCCTGCACGCCGGCTGGAACGTGTTCGACAGCACGGCCGATCGCACCCCCGACCTCGGCCAGCACAACCTCAACACCGCCCTGCTGCTCGCCAACAATCCTGGTGCCTTCGTCACCGGCAGCCGCAACATCTACTCCCTGGTGGATGTGAACGACTTCACCGGCCTGTTCGTGCCCACCTCGCTCGCCGCCGGCCGCTTCACCGTCGCCGTGCAGATCTCGGTGCTCGGCAACGATCTGAACGCAACGAGCCTGCTGCTGAACGGCCTGCCCTGGACCAGTCGGACCGTGCTGGCTGCGGGCACCGGGCTTGCCCCTCCCGGTGTGGGTGCCCCGGGCGGTGGGGTGGACAACGAATACCTGTTCCTCTGGTCAGGCTTCGAGCGACTGACTGACCGGGATGTGTTCGCGCTCGAGTTTCGCTCCCTGTCGGTGCACAACAGCCTCGATGCCCTCCGCATCGACGTGGGACCGGCACCCGTCCTGCCGCCCACCCCGCCGGCCCCCGTGAACGTGCCCATCCCGGGCGGCGTGGGGCTACTGGCCGCCATGCTGGGACTGGTCGGCCGCAGCCGTCTCGGCGGCTGAAGTCCGCCGCCGACCGCAGCGCCTCCTGGCCCCCGCAGCGGACCACCGCGGGAACCGGGAGGCGCGACCTGTCGTCGTCCGACCAGTCACTCCATACCCGCACGTGAAACCGCGCCACTCCCGGCACTGGCGCCTGATCGAGCCATGCCTGGCCCTCCTGCTCCTCATCGGCTCGCCAACCTGTGCGTGGGCGGCTAATGCCGGGCGCGTGGTCGCGGAGGCCGAAGCGCGCACATCGCGCGAGACTGCGACTGCGGCCGAGGACGAGCGTGTCCTCGAGGCGGTGCCGATGCTTGCTGCCGATTCGGCCGCGACTCCGCCAGCCGGGGCCGACGCGGTACTCGAGGAGGTAGAGGTCAAGGCCGAGCGCGTGCACGACCCGGTACGCGAGAATCCCGCGCGCGCCACCAACCGCATCACCCGGGAGGACATCCAGCGCAATGCGCCCCGGGACCTCTACGAGACCCTGCAAGGGACGCCCGGGGTCGTCATCGAGGGCGGCCCGCGCTCGCAGGGCAAGCGCATCGTGATCCGCGGCTTCGGTGACAACGAGGACGTGCTCGTGCGCGTGGACGGAGCCACGCAGATGATCGAGAAATACCGCTACGGCACCGGGGCGGAC
>DNIF01000162.1 GCA_003485715.1 Gammaproteobacteria bacterium | reverse complement strand
TCTTCCGGCTCCTCAAACACGATCTTGTATCGGCCAGTGTCCTTGTAGTCGACGATCTGCTCAATCTTTGCGAAGTGTGTAATTGCACTGACGGGGGCTGTTTGATATACGGCAATCCACTTTAGCGACTCCAATTTTTCTGATCCGATGCGAATCGGATACCAGCACCACTCCCCAAGGAAAACGCTATAAAAGCTTTCCTCCTTCGCGGAAACAATTATCGTGTCCGGCAACTCCAAGGCCGACCTCTCGACACTTGGAGGATGGGGCAATGCCCTTAGTTTGTTAATAACCATATTCAAACCTTTACTCGACCACAAACCGAAGCTTGCTGGCGTCCTTGCCCTTGCAGCGGTCATTCAGGAAGATCTCGAACCGCTTGCGCAGGTCGTCTGGCGTGGCCGGTGAGCCGCCTTGCAGAAGGGCCTTCTTGATGTCGTCGCCGCTGACGCCGATCTTCTCCAGCCCTGACAGGGCTTCCTGCACGGCGCTGACAAAGTCCGGGGTGACGGGGTCGGCCAGCTTCTTCGACGCGACGAACTTCTTGATCAGCTCGCGGGCGGATGCCTTCAGCAGATCCAGGTTGGCCTGGATGATCGGGTCGTCCAGGTTGTCGAGCAGCGTTTGCTGCCAACCGTCGAGCAACTTGTCCAGTTCCTCATCCAGTTGTTTCAGCACGTTGGCGGCCGGCAGGAAGTCGCCTTGCTCGTTGGCCGGCCGGAAGCTGCAGTGCGGGCAATATGGGCTGGCCGACAGCTCCGACTCCACCAGCGACGCGCAACTCTTGAGCTTGTCGAGCTTGTCGTCGAAGGTGGTGAGCTGGCTGGTGGGCATCAGCGAAATGCCGGCCAGCGCCCGCATGGCCACCAGGCGCGAGTCTTTGCGCAACGCGGACTTGGTCTTGTCCTCTGCCACGCCCAAGCGAGCCTTGCTGTGCTGGGCAATGTAGGCGGTGAGATAGTCCTTCTTGAGCTGGGCCAATGTCTGCCGGTATTCGGCGGCATGCTGCGCGTTGCGGTCCAGCGCGAGCTTGTCCAGGATGTCCTTGCGCGCGCTCTGCGCCTGCTTGACCCACGCGTGATCGCTGGACAGCACCATCTCGGCCTGCGACAGGTAAGCGGCTGTGCTGCCCAGCTCCGTCACCAGTTCCAGCAGCTTTTCGACGGCGGCCAGGACCTCGAGGTTCTTCTTCTGGGCGTCGATATCGTCAGAGCCGATGCGCAGGTTCTTCAGCTTGCCGACCGTGTTGTACGGTGTCAGGCCCTCAGTGAAGGTCTTGAGCGCTTCCAGCCGGGTGCGCCAGTCGCGGATTTCATCGTCCGTGAGCAGCGGCTTGCCCCAGAAAGTGAGCTTACCTTGCAGATCAGTGCCCGCCGTCAGGACTCGGCCGACCAGCTTGGAGACGGCTTCGAGAAGCTGTTTGACGGGTTCTTCCGAGCCTTGCGTGGCCAGTTGCGCCAAGCCCGGTGACAGGCCGAGCAGTTCGAACAAGGACCGCAGAACGGAGACGTTGATCTCCTTCGGCGCTTCGACATGCTTGAACTGCTTGAGCTCTTCGAGTCCACGTTCGGCCAGCAGCGTGATCTTGCCGGAGTCGATCTTGTCGCCTGTGATGGCCAGCACGATGTCGCCGGAGTAGACGAGGCTGCCCAGCACGGCCACCAGCAGATCCGGCTCCAAGCGGAATTTCACCGGGTGGAAGTACTCCACGTCGGTCTGTCCGTTCAGCAGCTCGCTGCGGTTCAGTACCTGGCCATGCCCCTTGGCCTTCAAGCGGTTCAGCACTTCTTGCGAGTACCGTGAGCGCCCCGGTTCGATGCGGTCGCCATCGAGCATCTCCAACGCGTCGAGGATGGCATTGGCGTCCTTGGTGCGGGTGCCGCCGGCCAGCGCCTTCAGCGCATTGCCCACCAACTGCTTGCGGTTGGACTCGGTGACCAGGACCGGGAAGGTCGGGTACTCAGGCGAGACCTCGGCAAACTGCTGGTTGAGCGCCAGGCCGGAGACGACGTTGATGATGTCGCGGAAGTTGGCCCGCTCATCCGAGCCCAGGCGCAACCTGTCACGGATGTTGACGCCCGTGGCCCAGCCCTGGAGGGTCTTGGTCTTGCCTTGGTAGGTGACCTCGAAGGCGGTCATCTGCTTTTCCTGGAGCCACTTGCTCATGTCGCGCAGCGCATCTTTGGCTTTGTCCAGATAGACGGCCTTGGCGCCGCCGCTGGCGGTGGAGGCAAGGTCCTGTGCTGCGGCATAGAAGGCCAGGTGACGCTTGATGGCGTCGTCCAGGCCCTTGAGCCGGATGAACACCTCATCGGACTTGTTCTCGTCACGGAAACGCGGCGGCTCGAAGGGCTGGATGAAGTAGACGTAGAAATCGCGCTCGGGCTGGGCGGTGGGCCGGTCGTTCGGGGCGCCGAAGAACAGGTAGCCGTTGCGGTCTACGCGGCGGTCTTGCCACTCGATCTGGTACTGCCAGATTTGATGACCTGTGACGTAGGTGCTCTCGTCGGTGCGTTCCATCAGCTGCTTGATGGCGCCGTAGTAGGCGCGGTCCAGCGCGTCGTCCGAAAGGGCCTCGGCGCGCTTCTCGATCTGCGCGTCGTAGTCAACGTCCTTCTTGAGGTCGAGGAAGTACTGCTCCGTGTCCGGCGCCTTGGAGATGAACTGGCCGTTGACCGTCTTGACGATCTCCCGCAGGGTGGTCTGCACGGCGGTGAGCAGGTCGTCGGCCGGGTCGCCACCCATGTCCTCGATGCCGGGCTGGTACAGGCACAGCGTGTCGCGCAGCTCGGCAGCGGTTGGCCCGACCGGTACGTAGATATCGCCGCCTGTGGTGAGCCGATGCACCGACAGGCCGGCAATCACGCGCTGCGCCATCGGCTTGTAGGCCGGGCGGGTGAAGGCCTTCAGCACGCGCTCGGCCAAGACCTCCGACACCTTTAGGACGGGACCAATGCTGGGGTCGGAGCGCAGCACTGAGTTGGAGGTCACGGTCTCCCAAAACTTGTCGTACCCGATGAGCCCAGGGCGATCGTTGGGAACCTCGTCGTTCAGGACGGCCTGGATCTGGTCGCGCAGGGTCACTAGGGCGCCACGCTTCTCGGTAAAGATCAGCCGCTCGAAGGTGCCGATGTACTCCGGGTGAACGGGGAACAGTCGCACGTACTCGTCCATGCGCTCGTTCATGGAGCTGTAGAACTTGGCGAACTTGGTGAGGTAGGTCCGGATCTTGTTCTGCTGGTCAGCCGTCTTATTCAGCAGGCGCTCAGCGACCACGAAGCTGACGTCTTGCCGGGCCAGCAGCACTTGCGTGAAGCGATCCTTCACGCGGCGCAAGCTGTCGGCGACGTGCTGGAAGCGGTTGCTGTCGAAGATGGCTTCCTGCACGCCGGCCACGAAGCGGAACCGCAGGTGTTTGGTGACTTCACCGATCTCACGCAGGAACGACAAGTCCAGCACCAGGTCGTGGTCCTTGCGGGAGCGCAGGTAGTCGAGAAACTCGTCGACCACCAGGAGCACGCCGTGGTTGGGGTGAACCTCGGCAAACGCGGCCATCATCTCCTCGAACGCCGCCTTGTTGTTGACGACCTTGTCGGCGGCCGGGAACGAGTAGCTGACGCCGTTCTTTTCCAGGAAGAGTTCAAGTTCCTGGGTGATGATGTCCCGCAGCGACATCTGACTGGAGATCTCGATGCGGTGGACCTTGAACTTGCCCGCGATCTTCCCCGCTGCTTCTGCAACCTTGGGGTGACGGATCATGGGCTGGTAGGCCGCGTCCTCCGCCACCAGGGACAGCACCGACATCAAGTGCGATTTACCGGTGCCGTAGTTGCCGACCACCAGCACGCCCATGTGGTCGACAGACTCGTCGAAGGAAAGCTGCGGAATCATTTGCTTGGCGATTCGCTCGGCCATGTCGTCCGACATGACGTAGGTCGCGACGAGCTTCTTGGCCTCGTCCGGACGATTGGCGTCGAGCAGTTGGATGACCGATTCGATCGGTTCGAATTGAATGAGATCGCCGTAGCGCATGTCTTCCTCGCTTCCCTATTACTGAATTTCAAAGGGGACCACGCCGGCAAGGCTGTAGTCCTGGTGTTCTGGATGCCCCATGTCGGCGTAGGTCAGCCGGCCCGTTCTCGCATCGCCCTGCAACTCGCCTGGCCAAACCGCCACGACACGTCTCGCATGCGCGTGCCGCTTCAGCAGATCGAGTGGATCGAGCTGAAGGGACCGGTCGAACAACAGTTCGATGTTGTCCAGCAGCAGCAAGTCGCCAGGGGCATGCTGATCGGCCAGCTCACGCAGGATCGTCGTGGTCTGCAGATGGCGCTGCCTCTGCGGCATGCCCGCGAGACGACCGCCCAGCTCAGCCCCGACGTTCAGCGTCGCGACACCCTTGCTCTTGGCTAGGGAGTGCAGCAATGCCGTCTTGCCGGCATTGGGCGCCCCGATGAGCAGGACGAGCTTGCTTTGCAGTGCTCCGACTTCATCGACCAGGCGCTCTAGCTTTTCGATCACCTGTGCCTCCTTCCGAACAGGACCCGAAGGCAGTGCCGCAGGCATGTAGAGGGTTGATGGCTCTGCATGAGTCACTCGAAAAGGCTGGACTGCTTGACGATGTAGCCCGCTGGCTTCTTCTGCTTCTCGATCACGCCTTCGTCGACAAGACGCTGCAACCACGCCTTGGCCTGGGCGGTGGACACGTCCAGCGCAGCGGCAACCTCGGCGTCCTTCATCGGCGACTTCAGCAGCAGTTGGATCACGCCCCGGACCGCCGCGAACAGCGTGTCCGCTGGTGTTGACGGCGCTGTCGCCATCGGGCTGGTTGCTTCGGGGGTGGCCTCAGGTGTCGGTGCAGCCGATGGGGCGGGCTCTGGCGTCAGCTCAATCGGTTCGTCGAGGGGTACAGCGGCGGATGGCGGCACCGGCTCGCTCGGCGCATCGATCGTGGGTGTTGTCTCCGGGAACGAGGGCGACGTGGGCGCAACGCCCGACGGTCCGTCTTCGGAAAACAGTGCAAGACCTGACTGCGGAGACGGCACCGGCGTTGGCGCAGCCACCTCGAACACAGCCTCGAACGCATCGGCGTCTTGCGGATTCGGCCAGGGGAGCGCTCCCTTGCTGCGTAGGGCGTCGAGCCCAGGCGACGAACCTCCCGTGGATCGAACGTACACGGGCACGAACTTGAGCTTGTCCAACTGCTCGACGGCACCCGTCCAGGTACCGCCTTTGTTCAGATCGGAGCTGACAACCAGAGATGCATCGGCCAGTGCGTAGATCAGCTTGTTGCGCTGCATGGCGTTGCCGACGTTGAACCCCGCACTTGGGTCGTAGGGCGAAATCAGCACCAGTTGACCATCGAGCAGCAGATTGCGGTGCTCGCGGTTCATGGTCGTCTTCTCCAGACTGTCCGCGAGCACGCCGCTGACTTTGCCTCCCGCTTCAAGCGCACCGCGCATGGCGGCCTGGTCGATCCCCTTGGCGCCGCCGGATACGAGCGTTCTTCCAGCCCGGGCCGCCAACCGGCCCACCGCCATCGTGTAGTCGATCAACGAGTCGTCCACATGGCGAGAGCCGACCACGGCGAGGCCGCCCGACTCCAGCAAGGCCATGTCGCCGCAACCGTAGAGGACCGCCGGGGCGTCTTCGCGCAGGCGCACCTTCAGACGACGGGGGTACTCGGCATCCGCGCGGCTGACCACCCAGATGGCACGCGCTTGCCAGCGTTCGATGACTTGGCTCAGAAGGAAGCCTCGCCCCAGGAGGCCTTGCAGTCGGGCTTCATCGACAACGGGCTGGCAGGCCCGCATGAGATCGGCCGCATCGGGCGACACGAGATCCGCGGGCTGGCGTTGGATCTCCCGCAGGTGACGGGCAAGACGCTTGTATTCGCCCGGGGACAGCAGATCCGCGGAAGACGTGCCGCGTCCAGCGATCAGCGGCGCTGTCAGCAGCAGGATCGCCTGCG
>DNIF01000072.1 GCA_003485715.1 Gammaproteobacteria bacterium | reverse complement strand
GCTCACCACCTGCACCCCGGCCTTGGCCGCACCGATGATGATGTCGGCCGCAGCCACCAGCGCGGCCACCTTGGCGGGCGAGCTGCCGTCGGCACCGGCCATCCGGGTGCCGAAGCGGGCGTTGTACTCATTGGCGAGGTCTTGCCCGAGTTCGATACCACGATGACTCACCAGAAGCACCTCGGCACCGGCCTCGGCAGCGAGCAGACCGGAACAGATGCCCACCGGCCCGGTACCGCCGAAGATGAACACGCGCTGGCCATCGAGGCGTTCGGCCGAGTGATGCTGGAGCTGCCGCTCGACCACGGCGACCAGCGCCGCCGCCGTCGTGATGGCCCCGCTCGGGTCGGCAAATACCGAGACCTCGAAGGGCGGCACCATGGCGCGGCGCGCGGCGTCGAGCATATCGAGCGCCAGCCCGAACTCACGCCCGCCGATGAAGATCCCCGTGCGCTTCACGCCCTTGGGACCACGGGAAAAGATGGTGTCCTGGGTGAGCGACTGGATGTCGTCCAGGCCCACTTCGCTGTAGGGGATCACGGCGTCGTAATTGGCCTCGTAGGCCATGTTGATGTCGAAGGGGCTCACGTTCTTCGTGGGCGTGAAGATGTGCAGCAGGTAAGGGTCGCGCATGAATCGATCTCCGGCTTCGGATCTGGACTGGGTGAGGGCGGGTGGGCCCGGTTCACTGCGCCAACGGGCTTACCATCGATAGCGGCATCAGACGTCCAACAGTGCTGCCCCGCGAGGGGCTGACTGGGGCTCTGCAGGCTGGGCCGCTGTTGTTTCGATCTGCGCACCAGCATTGCGGCCGCGGGCGATGGTGAAGGCGAGACCCTGCTCGGCCGCAAATTCAAGCACCAGACGGTCCACGAGCACATCGGCAGACTCGGCGTCGGGCAAGAAGGCAAAACCGGTCGGCCCCCAGGAGCTCTGCCCATGCCCGCGGGCACCGAGCGTCACCGCACGCGCGAGGGCGGCTGCCACGCGCGGACTCGTGTAGTGACCGCGCTGTACGGCGGCGAAGTGTTCACCGAGCAGGCGTTGGATCGTTTCGATGCCGGCGGTGAAGGTATCAAAGCGCCGCTCGACCAGGCCGGGGAGTACCTGCATCAGCACGTGGCGGCACAAGGTGGCACTGCAGGCTGCCTGCATCGGCGGGAGATTACGAAAGGCGGCCAGTTCCTCCTGACCGGCGAGCCCGCGCTCCACCGTGTCGTGGACCAGGAGGATGCGCCAGTCCTGCGGAAAGGTGAGCCGCAACAACTGCGGTGGCGGCGTGTCATCCGGACCACGCCCACCATCGAGCAGGAATCCGCCCTCCTCGAAGGCGGCGATCCCGATCCCGGAGCGTTGTCCGCGCTGCGTGGCGCGCGCGAGGGCACGGGCCGCCGGCTCGCCGCAGTAGAGCCGGGCGAGCGCGACTGCAACGGCCAGCGAGAGTTGTGTCCCGGAGCCCAAGCCTGCATGCGAGGGGATGTGCTGGTGCAGCGTGATGCGTGCGCGCGCCTCCAGACCGAGCGCTCGGGCTGCCGCCTCGGCCGCGGCGGCGACTCGCCCCTGCTCGGCCTGCGCGATGATCTCGAGCCGGGAGGCCGGCTCGGCGCTGAGCGAGGTCGCCGGCTCATCGATGGCAAGCCCAATGCCACCGAAGCGCCGGCCCAGCCCTCCGTGCAGGTCGAGAAACCCGAGATGCAGGCGCGCCGGGGCGGTGACGCTGACACGTCGCGGGAAATCCCCGTCCGGGGCGACTGTTACTGAGGATTGAGTCATATGCCCGCAGTATACCGCGTGCGGGCCATCCGCCCTGCCCCACCCGGCTGCCCTTTTCCCGGCAGCGTGTGACCCGGCTGCGCTTGAGAGCGCCCTGTGCTAACGTCCTTTCATTCGTGCAGGACAATGCGGGTTCGAATCCCATGATCGACAGCAGTCACCAGCCTGTGCCGCTCAATGCCGTCTGTCCCTTCTGCAGTCTCTTGTGCGACGACTTGCGCATCGCAGTGGATGGGCAAGCACTGACCCTCATCGGCCCGTCCTGCGGTAAAGCCCGTGCCGGCTTCGCCGATGGATCGATTGAAGACGTCCCGCTCGTTGCCGGCGTCCAAGCCACGCACCATCAGGCCATCGAGCGGGCCGCCGCCCTGCTCGCAGGCAGCCGGCATCCGGTCTTTGGCGGCCTTGCCACCGACATCGACGGCATGCGCACTGTCATGATGCTCGCCGACCGCTGTGGTGGATCGGTGGACCACATGGACGGCGATACCCTGGCGCGCAAGAACGGTCTCCTCGCCACGCGCGGGGCCATCAGCACCACCCTTGCCGAGGTGGCCAACCGGGCCGATCTCATCCTCCTGCTCGGTGAGGATGCCTTGGGCGACGGCTCCCGTTTCATCGAGCGCTGTGTCACACCGGGAGACTCCCTGCATCCCGAACGGCTCGCTGCACGCGAACTCGTGGTGCTGGCACCGCGAAGCGCTGCCCGAGCCCTGCAGGGCATCAGTGTCCCCACCCGGCACCTGCCGATGGCAATGAGCGATGCGGCCGAGGTTGCTTCGGCACTCCGCGCCCTGCTCGCGGGTCGCACCCTCGCGGCACGGGCCGTCGCCGGGATCCGCACGACCGATCTGGCCGAAGTCGCTGCCCGACTCGCAGCCGCCCGCTATGCAGTCATCGTCTGGGGCAAGGACCTCAGCTCCGCGCCACACTCTGAGGTGGCCATGGAACTGCTGAATGAACTGCTGAAAGACCTCAATCGCAACACACGTGCAGCCAGCCTCGTGCTGGGCGGTAGCGACGGTGCCGCCAGTGCCAACGCCGTGTGCGCCTGGCAAGCCGGCTATGGCCTGCGCACCTCCTTCGCCTCCGGTGGGCCGGAGCACGACCCGACCCGTTTCAGCGCGCGTCAGCTCATCGAGGATGGCACAGCCGATCTCCTCATCTGGATCTCGGCGTACGCCACTCGGCAGACGCCACCAGCCGACCTCGACTGCCCGACGATCGTCCTCGGGCGCAGTGGCATGCGCTTCGACGTGGTACCGGATATCTACATTCCGGTCGGCACGCCGGGCATCGACCACCCAGGACGTCTGATCCGCACCGACAGCTCGGTCAGCCTGCCCCTGCCTGCCCTGCGTGAGAGCGGCCTGCCCAGCGTGCGACAGGTGCTGGGACAGCTCGCGGCGCTCGTCCTTCCCTGAAGTCGCAAGGCCCATTCCAAACGTGATCATCAAACTCGCCAACGCCAAGGTATACGACCCCGTCCATGGAGTGAGCGGCGATGTGCGCGACCTCTACATCCGTGATGGTCGTCTCATTGCCCCCCCCGGTCCCGACGAGCGGATCGATATAACCCACGACCTCAGCGGTTGCATCGTCATGGCTGGTGCCATCGACATCCACACCCACATCGGTGGTGGCAAGGTCAATCTGGGACGCCTGCTGCTCGGCGAGGACCATCGCCATGACATGGCGGCACGTACCGACCTGAAGCGATCGGGTGGTGGTCTCGCCACACCATCCACCTTCACCGCAGGCTACCGCTACGCGGAAATGGGCTACACCGCGTGTTTCGAGCCAGCCATGATGCTGGCGAACGCGCGGCAGACCCATCTCGAAATGGCCGATACGCCCATGGTAGACAAGGGCGCGTACGTGCTGCTCGGCAACGACGACTTCCTGCTGCAGCTCATGGCCAAGGGAGCGGACCCGCGCGTCATTCGCGACTACGTGGCCTGGACCCTGCACTCGGCCCAGGCGCTCGCCGTCAAGGTGGTGAATCCCGGCGGCATCAACGCCTTCAAGTTCAATCAGCGACGGCTCGATCTGGATGAGCCCAACGCGCACTACGGCGTGACCCCACGGCAGATCCTGCACACGCTCTCGCGGGCGCTGGTGGAACTCGGCGTCCCGCACCCGCTGCATGTGCATGGCTGCAATCTGGGGGTTCCCGGCAACATCGAGACCACCCTCGCCACCATCGCCGGCGCAGAAGGTCTGCCGATGCACCTCACGCACGTGCAGTTCCACTCCTACGGCACCGAGGGTGATCGCCGCTTCTCCTCAGGTGCTGCTCGCCTCGCTGAGGCGGTCAACGCCAATCCGAACATCTCGGTGGATGTCGGGCAGATCCTCTTCGGCCAGACGCTCACCATCTCCGGCGACACCATGCGTCAATACGCCGGCTGCGATCACGCCCACCCGAAGAAGTGGGCACTGATGGACATCGAATGCGACGCGGGCTGTGGTGCCGTGCCCTTCCGCTATCGCGACAAGAGCTTCGTCAACGCCCTGCAGTGGGCGATCGGGCTTGAGATCTTCCTGCAGGTGGATGACCCATGGCGCATCTTCCTCACCACCGACCACCCGAACGGGGCGCCCTTCACCAGCTACCCCCACCTCATCCGGCTCTTGATGGACCGCAACTACCGAAACGAGGCCCTCTCCCTCATCAACCCTGAGGCAGCTGCCTACAGCAATCTCGCCAGCATCGACCGCGAATACACGCTGGACGAGATCGCCATCATGACTCGTGCCGCACCGGCCAGGAGCCTCGGGCTGCATGACCGCGGACACCTCGGGCCCGGCGCTGCGGCCGACATCACGGTCTACCGCGAACAGGGCAATCCCGAGGCGATGTTCGGGCGGCCTGCCCTGGTGTTCAAGGACGGGCAACTGGTGGTTCGCGATGGCGAGATCGTTCTGGTAGTCCACGGCAGTACCCATGTCGTGCGACCGGAGTTCGATGCTGGCATCGAACGCGACCTCTCCGATTGGTACCAACGCTATGCGAGTTACGCGATGGAAAACATCCGGGTGACCGACGAGGAAATCGAGGACGAGGGACGCGGGGGGATCCACGTGCAGGCCTGCCGAGACGGGGAAGCCACATGAAACGCAATGGCGTCCTGATCGAGGACACCTTCGCCGAAGCCTTCCCGATGCGGGCCACGCGCCTCGTCATCACGGCCATCGACGAGAACTGGGCGATGCATGCGGCGCGGGCCTTGACCGGCTTCGCCACCTCGGTCATCGCCTGTGGTTGCGAGGCCGGGATCGAACGCACGCTCAGGCCCACGGAGACACCCGACGGGAGACCCGGGGTCGCTGTGCTGATCTTCGCGATGTCGCTCAAGGCGCTGGCGGATCAGGTCCTCAAGCGCGTGGGCCAATGCGTCATGACTACCCCGACCGCTGCCTGTTACTCGGGCTTGCAGGGTGCGGAGAAGGCCGCCATGGGCAAGAGCCTGCGCTTCTTTGGCGATGGCTGGCAGCTTTCGAAGAAGCTTGGCGGCGAGCGCTTCTGGCGCGTCCCGGTGATGCACGGAGAGTTTGTCTGTCAGGACTACGCGGGTGTCCAGAAGGCCGTGGGAGGCGGTAATTTCCTCGTGCTCGCGCGCACGGCGCGCGAGGGTCTGGATGCCTGCGAGCGCGCCATCAAGGCCATGTCCCGGGTACGCGACGTCATCATGCCCTTCCCGGGCGGCGTGGTCGGGTCTGGCTCGAAGGTCGGCTCGAAATACAAGTTCCTGCCCGCCTCGACCAATCAGCGCTTCTGCCCGACGCTCAAGGGTGCGGTCGCGAACGACCTGACCCCAGAGGTCGGCTCGGTGCTCGAGATCGTGATCGACGGTCTGACGCCAGAGGCGATCCGCGAGGCAACCCGGGTTGGCATCGAAGCCTGCTGCCGGCTTGGTCCGCGCAAGGGGATCCTGGCCATCTCGGCGGGCAACTATGGCGGCAAGCTAGGCCCCTTCCACTTCCACCTTCGCGAGTTGATGCAATGAGCGCTCTCACGCTGACGCTCAGTCAGCTTCCGTCGCATGCTCTGGACTGTTCCGGCCTGCAGCCCGCGAACCTCTCCGGTCTGTCATCACGGGCCTTGAAAGGGCTTTTGCTCGGGGGCGGCCCGGAGCCGGTCAAGCTTGGCGAGGTATTCGACGTCGAGGGCAAATGCGATGGCAACAGTCTGACGATCATCAACCGCGGTGCTCGCCTGGACTATCTGGGTGCCGGGATGACCGGGGGTGAGATCCACGTGCGCGGTGGGGCCGGCCGCTTTGCAGCGCGGGGCATGCGGGCGGGGCTACTCAGCGTCCGTGGCGGGGCGCTGGATTACCTGGCCACCGGCATGCGTGGCGGTATGGTCGAGGTCATCGGTAACGTGGGCGACTTCTGTGCCGCAGCCCTACCCAACGAGCCCTTCGGGCTCAACGGCGGTCTGGTGGTGGTAAACGGCGATGCCGGTGACCGTCTGGCGGATCGGCAACGGCGCGGCGTGGTGTGTGTTACCGGCTCGACCGGTGCGCTTGCTGGCTCGCGCATGTTCGCGGGCAGCGTCGTCGTCCTTGGGGACAGCGGTCCTGGTGCCGGCATCGGTCTGCGCCGCGGCACCCTGCTGCTGTGCGGCAAAACCGCTGAATTGCCTGCCACTTTCGCCTCCAGCGGCGTGATCGAACTCCCCTTCATCGGTCTACTGGCGCGTAAGCTCGCTCAGGCACACAAGTTCTGCCGTCCGTTGCTGGCATTGGGACCGCGCTTCGAGCGTCTTTGCGGCGATCTCGGGCACGGTGGAGCAGGAGAGATTCTGCTACCCGCCCCCACCAGCCGGGGGCGCTGAGAGCAGCCCCCCCGGGGGTGGCATCGGAGTTTCGATATTCGTGGGGAAATGCGCTTTCTCTCCCTCACGCTCCGCACTCGAATCTGGGCGCAGCCTGCTCTCGGTTACCTCGGCCCGGAGACAGACCGATTTCTGTCGCCTTGACTGGACTGCCAAGGATTACGGCTGGCCACCCGCGGCAGCCTCAGGCCCCTTGACGACATCGAGCCGAAGCCGTGTCTCGTGGAGCGGTGGGGAGCCCTCTTCCTTACCCGGAACGAGGGTGTGGATCTCGTAGAGCGAACCGGGGATCTGATCCGAGACAATGATGGAGTAACGTTTGTCGGCCATTTCCTCGAAGCGATCTCTCAACTCGTCGTACTGAAAGGGCTGG
>DNIF01000255.1 GCA_003485715.1 Gammaproteobacteria bacterium | reverse complement strand
GCGCGGATTGTCGCATGCTTTGGCAAGGGCGGCTACCGGTCCGGCCTGGGCCCTGACCCACTCCGCACGGGCCGGTCCGAACTTGCGCACCACGTGCGTATCGTTGAAGTGCGTGAGGAAGGCGAGGTAGGCGGCGAGAGTGGCACGACCCGGATGCTCCTGACGGATGGTCTTCACACCGATCTCGAACACGTCCTCGAAGTCCTGCTGGTACTGATGCGCGATGCGGTCACGCCCGGCCGCATACCCCATGGCGTCACCGAGCGTCGCGCCCGTGTTTTCCGCAGCCGCCACATCGAAGCGCTCGCTCTGCCCGAGCCCGCCGGGCGCGGCGAGACGAATTGCGGCGAGCCACGGCGCAGCCGAGGCGGCGCGTGCCTCAGCGAGACATGACACCAGGCGCGCGCGCAGATCCTGGCTGCCGGGTCGCAGTGCCGCCTCGGCCAACGGTGCCAGCAAGAGCAGGATCCCGAGATTGGTGTTGCACCCGACCGCGTCCCGAGTGGCAACCACGGCGGCATGCACGCGCTCGCCGAGGCCACGCCCCGAATCGACGAGGCAGGGCAACGCCACCGCGGCACTCAGGAGAAAATCCTGGGCACTCATCCCGTGACCGGGCGCACGCAGGCTCACGTTGCCGGGTTTGAAGACCTCCACATCCGCGCGACAGGCAGCGCTGAGAACGGCGAGTACAGCGGCCGGTTCGAGTGGCCCGACGCACGGCTCACTGGACACGGACATTCACCTGCGGAAGGCGCGTGGGCGATGCACAAAGAACGCCGGCCAACAGCGCCGCGATATCCAATGCGGGGGTGACCCGCTGTAGCCCGTACCACGCCGGCACGCCATTGACCTCACCGACCCAGCGCCGGCCATCGCCACCCTCGAGCACGTCCACCCCGGCGTAAGCAGCGCCGACGGCCGCCACCGCCGCCTCGGCCAGCGTCGCCAGCGCCGGATCGAGCACCACCGGCAGACACTGTCCGCCCTGCGCACGATTGGTCACCCAGTGCTTGCTTCGTCGCTGCATGGCCGCCCGCGCACGCCCACCTATCACCAGCACGCGCAGGTCCGCATGCACCGGCCCGCCGGGCTCGATGAAGCGTTGCAGGTAATAGAGGCCATCGCTGCCGCCGGCCGGTGCGAGATCGGCGAGCGCCTCGATCCGCTGCAGGCCTTCACCCTGGGAACCGAATACCGGCTTCATGACCACCCGGTGTCCCGCGGCCAGTTCTCGCCGCACGAAGCGAAGGGCAGCGGCCTCGCCCTCCCCCACCCAGGTCGGCGGTGTCGGCACGGCCGCACGCTCGAGCAGCAGGGTGGTCATCGATTTGTCCACCGTGCGCTCGATGGCACGGCCATCGTTCATCACCGGAACACCGCGTGCGGTGAGCTCATGCAGCACGTTCAGTCGATGGATGACCTGTGGCAGGGTCCCGCCCGGCACACCGCGCACGAAGGCCGCATCCGGCAAGCGCCCACGCAAGCCGGGGATCTGCACGCCACGGGTGCCAAGCACACATCGGGCGAGCGACACGTAGCGGCTGTGCCACCCAAGCCGGGTGAAGGCCTCGCGCAGACGCCGCCCGTGCCAGCCGGGCGCATCGGTGAAGATCACGACACAGGGGGCATCTGGCGACACCTCCGGCGAGCTAGCCCTCACGTCAGGCCTGGCAGCCGCATCGTCAGGCAATGCCGAAGGACTTGTCGAGGAGGGCGAGGTCGATACGACCGCCGAAGAAGGTGCGGCCGGAGTCGAGATTGGTCACCGTGACCCGCGCCGGACTGAAGAGCAGCGGGTCGATGCGGTAGAAATCGTAGCCCACTTCCTTGAATACCTCCGCGAAGGGCCGGCCGTAGTCCTTCGAGGCACTGGCCGGCAGCTTGCTCGCCAACTCGGCGGCGGCATCGTCCTCACAGCGCACGAAGAGATGCACCTGACCGGCAAACAGGATTGCGTCGTTGGTGCGACCCATGGCGGTGAGGAAATCGCGACCGGGCGGGCACACCGGTGCCGAGGCCGCGCCATCGATCACCTGGTCGAGCGGGAAATGCAGCGTGTGCACCTTGTGCAGCGCAACCTCGAGCACCCGTGAGACCACCTGGACCGAGCCGGCCAGGCTACTGGTGGGCGTGAGGATCAGCGTGAGATTCGCCGGATCCACCCGACACATCTCGGCGATCCGATCGGCGAGTTCCACCGGCGGCGCGGCGTCCACCTCGAGGACCAGCGTGGCCACGTCGGCCGAGTCGCGATAACCGAGTTCCTCGAACAGCGGCTCCCGCGAGCCGAGTGCACGCCCCGGCCCCGAGCCCATGGCCTGGAAGGCACCCTTGCCCTCGCCGTGCGCGAGGCTCCAGCCGGCATACTGACTGGCGAGACAGGACAACACCGGATTGCTGGAATGCACATCGAGGTGCCAGCTCCAGTTGGGCGAGGCCACGGTCGCGTGCAGATGCACTCGGCCGAGACCACCCATGCAGATCTCGCCGATGAGTCGGCCGGCCTCGAGCCCCCCCGGGACACGCTGACCGGCATCCACCACGACGGTCCCGTTGGACAGACGACTGACCGCCAGTCGCAGCGCATCCGCCCGGCGGATGAGGTCTTCGACCAGGGGGGCGGTGAGGCGGTTGACACTCGGGTGGCTGGGCGCGGTCACGGAGACAGATCCTCCTGGGAAGGTTTGCGGGGCGTGGCGGCACGGTCTCGGCCGTCACGACAAATGGGCAGGGCGGCGAGGATGTTCATGCGCCGGCGCAGGGTCAATAGGGCCTCCCGCGCCGAAGGTGCAGCAGCGGCGATGCTCAACCACGGTTCACCGGCCTCGAACCTGCTGCCGGCCGCGGGCAGGTCATGGCTCCATTCGGGCCAGGTAAGGTCGGGCGGGATCGCGAGGTCACATGGGGCATAGACGACCGAGTGGGCGCGCCAGACAGCGGTTTCACCAGCCGCGGGGCGCTCCACGTTTGCTTCGAGCGCGCGTTCGGCGGGGAGCGGCGCGAGGCCCAGATGGGCGCCAAGCCAGCGCCCGCAGGGATCGACCAGAGGCAGGCTGCCCGGCAGGCGGGCGTTCAATTCCAGCCAGGCGGCCACACCGTCACGACGAAGGATGAAGTCGGCCCCATTCACACCCTTCAGACCAAGGTGACCAACCAGCCGACCGAGTTCTCGCTCCAGGCGCTCTCGCAACGATGGCCCGATCGCAGGCAGCGCGATGGCGGCCCCCTGGGCAAAGGCCCCACTGAGCCGCCTTTGCAGGCGCAGGTGCCGCACCAGACCAATGATGCGGGCCGCCGCGCCGTTCGCGTGGAAGACGACGCCAAAGGAGGGACCGGGTTCGAAGCGTTGCAGGTAGTCGTCGCGCGCGAGCGAAACACCGGGTCGCAGGCGGCGGATATGCCCTCCCCCGCTGCTTCCAGCCCGCTTCACGAGCCACGTCACCGTGCGGGCCTCCGTGCCCCGGGCCTCCTCCGGCAGCAGGATGACCGGCCCCTGCATGCCACAGGCACGCAGGACCTCGCGCCACTCTGACGGGCTCGCGAGACGCCCGAGCAGGGCAGGCGAATTGCCGATGAGCACACGATCACGCGCCAAAACCGCAAGCGCAGCCGGGACCCCCTCGAAGCCTGCCGAGAAGCACAGCGGCAGACCCCGAGGCAGCACGGGTGCCAGGGCAGTTGCATGCGCGAGATCGATGCCAGCCCGGGGAGTGCCAATCGCGGCCCAGCTCGCGGCGACCGCGCGCGTGTCGCGGTCACCGAAGCAGTCGAGTGCATGCACCCCGAAACCGAGCGCCGCAAGACGCTCGGCCAGCCAGCGCACCGACAGGCCGGCGCAGATCACCGCCGGTGCAGTGACGTGACCGTCGATGTTCTCTCCCACGCCGGTGTCAGGACCGCTCTGGTGGCACCCTGGACCGCGGCCGCGCTCAGTCGGCGGATCCAGGACTCAGCGGGTGAGCTCCCGAGCGACCTTGAAGGCCTCGCGAAACTCGATGTAGAGCGGTTTTTCGGTGTCGAACATCATCTGGAACAGGCGCGTGTGCACGCGATATTTGATGTTGCCCACACCGAGGGCACCGACACCGCGTGCCTTGAGGGGGGTGCCCTCCAGCACGACCCCCATGTC
>DNIF01000019.1 GCA_003485715.1 Gammaproteobacteria bacterium | reverse complement strand
TCGCGGTCATGGACGCCACGGCCGTGGTCCTCTGCCGCGACAACAACATGCCACTGCGTGTGGTGGATATGGGTCGCCCGGATGCCCTGCTGCGTGCCGTGCGCGGTGAGGCCGAGGGCACGCTCGTGACCGCTGACTGAACGTCCGACACTGGTCAGGTCAGGCGCGACCTCTGCCAGCTGTTGCCCCCATCCGTGCACATCCCTTGCAGGAGCCGACAGTGAACATCGATACAACCATCAGCGACGCCGAAAAGCGCATGGGCAAGGCCATCGAGGCCCTCAGTAACGAACTCACCAAGATCCGCACCGGGCGCGCCCACCCGAGTCTGCTCGATCAGGTGTCGGTGGACTACTACGGCACCGAGACGCCACTCTCCCAGGTGGCGCGCGTGAACGTGAGCGATTCCCGCACCCTCATGGTGGTGCCGTTCGAGAAGCCGATGCTGACCGTCTGTGACAAGGCCATCCGCAACGCCAACCTGGGCCTGAATCCGGTGAGTGCCGGCGATGGTTTGCGCGTGGCCCTGCCGCCGCTGACCGAGGAGCGGCGTCGCGAACTCGCCAAACTGTGCCGCAGCCACGCAGAGGACTCTCGGGTGGCCGTGCGCAACGTGCGGCGGGACGCCAACCAGTCCTTCAAGGACGCCATCAAGAAGAAGCTCATTTCCGAAGACGACGAGCGGCGTGCCGAGGAGCGGATCCAGAAGCTCACGGATGCCTACATCAAGCAGGTCGATCAGGTGGTCGAGCGCAAGGAAAAGGAGTTGCTGGAGGTCTGAGCGGCGCCGTCATGCCCTCCATACGGCATCCGGGTGCTGTGCCCGGCCGCCTTGGTCCGCTGGCGTGGCGCTGGCCGGATTTCCGGCGTAGCCTAATGGGGCATCGTCGGTCTGGCCCTCGCGCTTGCTGCCGTGCACCGGATTACACACCGGATGCGCGGCGAGCTGCGCGTACCGCGCGGCACGATTGCATTCAAGGGGCCAGCAGCCAGCGATGAACGACCCTGCTCCGAGCATTCCCCGGCACATTGCCATCATCATGGACGGCAATGGCCGCTGGGCCGAGCGCCGCAGCCTGCCGCGCTTTGCCGGCCACCGGGCCGGGGTGGAGGCGGTGCGCGAAGTGGTACGCGCCTGCTCGGCCCTGAACGTGGGCGTGCTCACCCTATTTGCCTTCAGCAGCGAGAACTGGCGTCGCCCGCGCATCGAGGTGACTCTGCTCATGCGCCTGTTCACCAGCGCGTTGGCGCGTGAGGCCAAGCGCTTACACGGCGCCAACGTCCGTCTGCGCGTCATCGGCGGCCGCGCGGCCTTCCCGGCCCGCCTGCAGCGGGCGATTGCCGATGCCGAGGAGCTGACCCGCAGCAATACCGGCCTCGAGCTCGTGGTGGCGGCCAACTACGGTGGGCGCTGGGACATCGCTGAGGCGGCACGTGAACTCGCCCGACGCGTGGCCCGCGGCGAACTGGCCCCCGATGCCATCGACGAAGATCTGCTGGGGTCAGCGCTCAGTCTTGCCGACTTGCCGGAGCCCGATCTTTTCATCCGCACCGGTGGGGAGCAGCGGATCAGCAATTTCCTGCTCTGGCAACTGGCCTACTGCGAGCTCTACTTCACCGACACCCTGTGGCCGGATTTCGGGGTCGCCGCCTTGCAGCAGGCGCTCGGGAGCTTCGCCCGGCGGCAGCGGCGCTTTGGACGCACGGGCGACCAGGTGAATGCCGGCGGCAGTTCAATGTCGCTGGAGTCCGCCCCCCTGCCGGACGGCACGACCGACCCGGATTCGTCTGGGGTGCGCGCAAGCAGCGCGTAAGTCAGGCGACGCACCCTGGGCCGTGTGGTGAGGTCTGCTGCGCGTCCCGCTGGCGGCGCTCACCGCATTGCGCCCCTCGTCGCCCGCGTCCGATGGAACTTCAGCGCAGAAGTCCTCCTCTGTCCCCCGGCCCCGCCCGACTCACGGCGCAAGAACTGGATCTCCGCCTGCGCGGGGATGACGGGCAGTGCGGGGATGACGGGCGGTGCCGGATTGACGCAACGACGCGACAGCAACACACGACCAACCTGACAGATCCCATCGATTGGCCACCATTGCGCCCGTGAACCCCGTCGATACCAATTCCACCCTGCAGATCCGTCTCGCCACCTCCGCGATCCTCGCGGCACCGTCTGTGGCCGGCGTCATCTTTCTGCCCACCTGGGGGGTCGCGCTCGTCTGGGGTTCCGTGCTCGGACTGGCTGCCTGGGAATGGGGTTGGCTGCTCGGCGGCTCGCGTCGCGAACGCGGCGCGTACCTCGCCGTTTGTGCCCTGCTGACCGGGCTGCTGCTGCTGCTGCCGGCGGCGGTGCTCGCACTCGGACTGCCGCTCTGGGCCCTTGCTGCCTGGTCCATCTGGCGCTTCGAACAGGGTGGTGCACCACCGTCCAGGGCGGCGCGTCTGCTCTTTGCCGCAGCGGCCCTGCCGCTTGCCGCCGCGTCGCTCGTCACGCTGCACGCGCAGGGTGGGGGCGCTGCCTGTCTCACGCTCTTCACGCTGGTGTGGTCGGCTGACTCGATAGCCTACCTGGTCGGCAAGCATTGCGGCCGCCGGCGCCTGGCCCCGCTGGTGAGTCCGGGCAAGACCCGTGAGGGCACGGTTGCCGCCTGTCTCCTGGCACCGCCCGCGGCGCTGGCCATGGCCAGCGCGCTCGGGGTCCCGGTGTCGGCGGCCACGACCTTCCTGATATCGTTGTTGCCGGTGGTGCTGTTCGCGCTGGTGGGCGACCTCTACGAAAGCCTCGTGAAACGCGTCGCCGGGCGCAAGGACAGTGGCGTGCTGCTGCCGGGACACGGTGGAGCGCTCGATCGACTCGACAGCCTCATCGCTGCCGCGCCGGCTTTCTACATCTTCGTGCCCGTCGTGCCCCAACTTTGAGCCCCGCCCCGGATCATGGATCCGGTCATCCGCCCCGGGAGGACTGCCCTTGACCGAACCCCGCCTCATCACCGTGCTTGGTGCCACCGGCTCCATCGGCAAGAGCACCCTGGACGTGATTGCCCGGCACCCGGACCGTTACCGCGTCTTCGCCCTGACTGCCAACCGCAGTGTCGACTGTCTGGCGGCCCAGTGTCGCGAGCACCGACCGCGCTATGCGGTGGTGGCGGATGTCGCAGCGGGCGCGGCGCTGAAGGCGGCGCTTGGGGAGGGCACGACCGAGGTCCTGACGGGGCCGGAGGCGCTCGTGGCCGTGGCTTCGGCCAGCGAGGTGCACAGCGTGATGGCCGCGATCGTGGGCGCGGCCGGTCTGCTGCCGAGCCTTGCCGCTGCCCGCGCCGGCAAGCGGGTGCTGTTGGCCAACAAGGAGGCCCTGGTGATGTCCGGGCGCCTGTTCATGGACGCCATTGCCACGTCGGGGGCCGAGTTGCTTCCCATCGACAGCGAGCACAATGCCGTCTTTCAGTGTCTGCCGCCGCGCACGGCCGCGGGGCTGGAGGCCGCTGGCGTCGCCCGCATCACGCTGACCGCCTCCGGTGGCCCCTTCCGCAACACCCCGCTGGCGGACCTGGAGCGCGTCACGCCGGCCCAGGCCGTGGCCCATCCCAACTGGAGCATGGGTCGCAAGATCTCAGTGGATTCCGCCACGATGATGAACAAGGGCCTGGAGTTCATCGAGGCTTGCTGGCTGTTCGCGGCCCGAGCGGAGCAGGTGGACATCGTCATCCATCCGCAGAGCATCATCCATTCGCTCGTGAGCTACGCGGACGGATCGACGCTGGCTCAGCTCGGCCATCCGGACATGCGCACACCCATCGCGCACGCACTGGCCTGGCCCGCGCGCATCGACTCCGGTGTCGAACTACTGGACCTGGTGCAGGTCGGCCGTCTGGAGTTCCACGCGCCGGACGAGACGCGTTTCCCCTGTCTGGCCCTGGCGCGTGCGGCCTGGGCTGCCGGCGGTGGCGCGACGGCAGTGTTGAACGCGGCCAACGAGGTGGCGGTGGAAGCATTTCTCGCGGGCAGCCTCGGCTTCACCGGCATCGCACGACTGGTTGAGGCTACGCTGGATCGCTGTGGACACCTGCCGGCGGCAGGGATCGAGTCCGTTCTCGCAGCCGATGCCGAGGCCCGGCAGCGGGCGCGGGAATGGCTCGCGCGCAAGGCCGCCTGATCGCTTCGAGTCATCTGTCCAGAGGTCGCCCAAATGGTCCTGCTTTCGATCCTCGCTTACATCGTCACCCTGGGTGTGCTCGTCACCGTGCACGAGTACGGCCACTTCTGGGTGGCGCGCCGGCTTGGGGTCAAGGTGTTGCGTTTCTCCATCGGTTTCGGTCGGCCGCTGTACTCGCGCACCTTTGGCGCGGATGCAACCGAGTTCTCCATCTGTGCGCTGCCGCTCGGCGGCTACGTGCGCATGCTCGATGAGCGCGAGGGCCCGGTCGAACCGGGCGAGGTGCACCGTGCCTTCAATCGCCAGTCACTGGCTACACGGACCGCAGTCGTGGCGGCGGGGCCACTGGCCAACTTCCTCTTTGCCGTAATCGCCTACTGGGCCATGTTCGTGCACGGGGTTGCGGGGATCGCCCCCATCATCGGCGAGGTCCGCCCGGACACGCCGGCGGCCCAGGCCCGACTGCTCCCGGGTGACCGGATCCTGTCCGTGGAAGGCGACGCGGTGCCGACCTGGGAGGCGGCGATCCAGCGTCTGGTCGGGCGGGTGCTCGAGGCCGAGTCGGTCCACCTGGAGATCCGCAGTGCCAACGGTCATGAGCGGGCCGTAACGCTGGATCTGGGTGCCCTGCATGTGGACGACGTCGGTCGGGGGGAATTGCTGCAACGCCTCGGCACCCTGCCGCAGAGCGTGCGCATCGAGCCCGTCATCGGTCGCATCGTGGCCGGCAGCCCCGCCGAGCGGGCTGGGCTTGCACCCGCTGACCGCGTGCTCTACGCCGATGGCGAGAAGGTGACGGACTTCGCCGATCTGGTCCGCCGCGTGCAGGAGCGGCCCGGTGAGCCGGTGGTCTTCATTGTCGATCGGGCGGGTACGCAGCTCGAACTCTCGGTGCGCCCGGATTCTGTGCCGCAGGGCGAACGCTACATCGGCCGTATCGGTGCCGGCCACGACCCGGCCGCAGTGATCGATGAGCGCGAAGCAGCGGTCGAACGCTACGATGTGCTCACCGCGCTGCTGCGCGGAGTCGACAAGACCGTGACCATCGCCGGCATGACCGTTGGCGTGATGGGCCGCATGCTGGTGGGTCAGGCCTCGGTCGAGAACCTCTCCGGGCCCATTGCCATTGCCGAGTACGCGGGGCGCTCTGCGCTTTTCGGGGTCACGGCCTTTGTCAGCTTCCTTGCAGCCGTGAGCATCAGTCTGGGGGTGCTCAACCTGCTGCCGGTGCCTCCCCTGGACGGTGGCCACCTGCTCAACTACCTAGTAGAGTTCGTGCAACGTAAGCCGCTGTCCGAGGCCGCCCAGATGCGTCTGCTGCAGATGGGTCTGATGTTGCTGATGATCCTGACGGCCATCGCCCTCACCAACGATCTGACACGCGCAACCCTCAATGGCTGACCGTTTCCGTTGCGTCGCACTTTGGGTGCTGCTCGCTGCATCGTGCATGCCGGCCGTGGCCAAGGCCTTCGTGGTTCGCGACATCCGCATCGATGGCCTGGTGCGGATTGCCTCGGGCACGGTATTCAACTACCTCCCGGTCAAGGTCGGCGATACCTTCGACGAGACCCGCTCGGCTGCGGCCCTGCGCGCCCTGTTCAAGACCGGGCTGTTTTCGGATGTCCGCATCGAACGTGACGGCGAGGTGCTGGTGGTGCGGCTCACGGAGAGGCCCGCCATCGCCGAGATCCGAATCACCGGCAATGAAGACATCAAGACCGATGACCTGCTGAAGGGGCTGGCCGAGATCGGCGTCGCCGGTGGCGAGGTCTTCGATCAAGGCCGTCTGGACAAGGTCGAACAGGAGCTCCGCCGGCAGTACTTTGGTGCCGGCAAGTATGGCGTCAAGGTTTCGAGTGACGTCCGCCCGCTGGACGGAAATCGCGTCTCGGTCAGCATCACGGTGGATGAGGGCGAGGCAGCGCGGATCCGCGAGATCAACATCGTCGGCAATCGGGCCTTCGAAGAGGAGGAGCTCGTCGGCAAGTTTTCGCTGTCCACGCCCAATCTCTTCAGCTTCATCACCGGGGCGGACAAATACAGCAAGCAGAAACTGGCGGGTGATCTCGAGACCCTGCGCTCGATCTACCTCGACAACGGCTTCATCAACTTCTCGATCGATTCTACCCAGGTGGCGATCAGCCCCGACAAGCAGGGTGTGTACGTCACCATCAACGTAACCGAAGGGCGGCAGTTCCACATCAAGGAGGTCAAGCTCGCAGGCGAGTTGCTGGTGCCTGAGGCTGAGCTCTTCAAGCGGGTGCAGACGCACGCCGGAGATGTCTTCTCACGCAAGTCGGTCACGGCGAGCCAGACGGCCATCACCGAGCGATTGGGCGAGGACGGCTATGCCTTCGCCAACGTCAACGCGATCCCGGATATCTCTACCGACGACGACACCGTATCGATCACCTATTTCATGGATCCGGGCAAGCGCGTCTACGTGCGCCGGATCACCTTCTCGGGGAACCTGCGTACTCGCGACGAGGTGCTTCGCCGCGAGATGCGTCAGTTCGAAGGTGCCTGGATCTCGACTGCCGCGGTGGAACGCTCCAAGACGCGGCTGCTCCGGCTTGGCTATTTCACCGAGGTCAACGTCGAGACGCCGGCGGTACCGGGCACCACCGACCAGGTGGATGTCAATTTCACCGTCGTGGAGCAACCCGCCGGCAACCTGATGCTCGGCCTCGGTTTCTCGCAGGCAGCCGGTGTCATCTTCAACACCG
>DNIF01000228.1 GCA_003485715.1 Gammaproteobacteria bacterium | reverse complement strand
CCCTTGAGTCCGTCCTGAACGGACTTGGTTTCGCGCCGCATCATGCGCCAGATCAGGGGCGAGGGCGGTTGGGCGGCGCCGAATCACAGGCGCTCACCACTCCCAGCGATCGCCGTTGTAGCTCAGGCTTACGACCACGGCCTGACCTTCGGAGTCACCAAAAGCGAAGCCGAAGGCATCACCGAAGGCCTGGAAGTAGCGATAGGTGGCCGTCAGGCTGAGTTGCTCGGTCAACAGATAGTTGAGGTTGGTCGTCAGCACGCGCACCGTGCGGCCCTCGCCTCCGAAGCCCTGCCCCTGGATCGCCAAGGTGGTCTCGTCGACGTGCAGCCCGCCGTTCAGGCGCTCGCTGAAGCGATAGCGGAAGTCGGCACTCGCCGAGCTGATTTCCGTCTGGGCGGCGATGCCGGCCGGCTGGATCCGGCGCCTGAAGCCGGCCGAGGCGACCAGCCGCTCACCCGTGCGGGTCAGTGTGAAGTCATAGGTGTTGGTGACGATATCCTGGACCTGGACACCTACGATGGGCTCCTGAATACGCAGGCGGGGAACACCGCCCACGACCACGATTGGAAGCCCACCGAAGATAAGGTCCAGCGATGGGTCCACAGTGCCGTCCGGGTCGTCGAGCTGGAGTAGCCGGCCGCCGAGAAGCACCACAGGCCCGGGGACCACTGGCCCCGGTAGAAAAACACGGCCGGTCTGCTGGGTGGCGCGCAGGCCGGCGGAGCCGGAGAAGGTCCAGTGCTCGGCCAGCGCGAACTCGGTGCCCACATTGAAGAAGCGGTCGTTGTTGCGGGTGATGCCCTCAAGGTCCCTGAAGCGGCTCACGCCCACATTGGCGTTGAAGGACAGGCGCTCGTTCCAGATGTAGTTGCCGCCGGTGGTCACATCCTGATAATCGAAACTCCGCAAGGGGATGACGACACCCGGGACCTCCTCGAATAGGTTGTCCAGGTAGGTGCCGTTCACGCTGGCGCTCAAGCGCTCGGTCAGGCGGTAGGTGGCGCCACCGGTGACTTGCCGCCCCTGGCGCAGGATCGGTCTCTCAAGAAAAAGTATTGCCGGATCAGGCAGCAGCAGGTTACGGTCGAGTTCGAACATCACGTTCAGCCGGGTGCTCAGACGATCCGTCCAGTCGTGCCGGCCAGCCGCAGCCACGTTGAAGAACTCCTGCTCACCGAAGGCCCGCGGGGCGTTCTCCAGCCGCTGCACCATCAGGCTAGGTGCGATGCTCCAGGCGCTGCGCGGCGTCTCGTAGCCCAGGATGTGCGAGGAGGAAAACCTGTAGCCGGAGGCGACGTCCTCGTTGCCGGGCAACATGAGCAGGTTGCTGTTGACCTCGAAATCGACCGAGGCGTTGTAGTCGTAATACTTGATGGCCATTGCCGGCTGGGTGCCTGCCAGCAGCAGGGCCAGAGTTGCCGGCAGGGCCAGTGAGGGCCGGCGCATGGGGCGACGTGGCATGGCAGCCGGCCGCAAGGCCAGCGGGCCGTTCACCCGAGCGGATCCGGGAAAAGTGCAGCCGTTGACCATGGCACCGTGCATCCGCTCTGCCGCCGCCCCGCCCGCCTCAGGGCACGATGACCGTGTCACCGGGCTGCAGCAGGATGTTCTGGTCCAGGCGTTTGCCCCGCACCACGTCGCTGTAGTCGAACTCCAGCGCCTTCTGCACGCCCTCTGCGTCGCGACGCAGGATGCGCATGTCGTCCAGATCGGCGAAGGTGGTGGTGCCGCCGGCGATGGCCAGCGCCTGCAACACATCCACCCGGCCGCGGATGGGGAACTCCCCCGGGCGCGCCACCCGGCCCACCACATAGACCACATTGCCCAGCAACTGGCGGGCGATCACGGCGACCTCCGGGTCCGGGATGAACTCCTCCAGCCGCTTGGCGATCTGCTGACGCACCTCCTCCACCGACAGCCCGGCCACGTGGATGTCGCCCGCCAGCGGGAAGGAGATCCCGCCGTCCGGGCGCACGCTGGTCTCCAGCGTGAGTTCCTGTTCGCGCCACACCGAGATCATGATGGTGTCGCCGGGATGCAGCCGATACTTGGCGCGCTCTTCCGCGGGCAGATCGCCTAGCTCGGCTGGCACGACCGCCTCCGGTGGGGGCGGAGTCGGTGGTCCCATGGGCTCGGTGATACCAGCGGGGCGGGAAATGGGCCGGTCAGCCGGTGAACGGATCGGCTCGCGCGCCCAGGCGGGCGAAGACGTGAGCACGAGGGCGAGGCAGAGGGCGGTCAGCGGCCCCGGGGGCTTGAGAGGCATCGAAGGCTCCGGTCGGGCTGGAAACGGGTGGGCCGAGGATATCCGGCTTCCCGGGGCCAGAACACCTGTGGCCTGCCGGGAGGCCACTTGCACCAGGCAAGAAACGTAACGGCTCGGCCAGCGTAGGTTGGGGTGGCGTCAGGAACCCCAACGTCCAGACGTTCGTTGCCAATGTTGGGGAAGAACTCAAGGCCGCGTCAGGGTAGCGGCACCAGGCGTGTCACCTGCAGGTTGTCCACGCGGATCTCGAGCGGCAGGCCGGGTGACAGGCCCTCCCCCTGGAAGCCGACCTGCACGTGCAGGCGTGGGGCGTCGTTGGAGAGGAAGTGCGTCACGCCGTGGTCCGGGCGGCCGTTCGGCAGCACGGTCAGCACCTGCCGGGCGCGTCCCCGCACCAGACCGCTCGCCGCATCGAACTCCCCCACCGGGCTGAGCCAGAACAGCCCGCCCAGCCGAGCGAAGGTGTGCATCCCGCCTCCCGGTTCGATCTCCACCCGGCCACGCAGCCGGCCGGTCGCCGGCAGCGGCGACATCCAGAAGTCGAAGCTCACTTCAAACTGCTCCGGGGCCGCGCCGCGCCGCCGCGCCAGCGCACGGTTGAGCACGGGCAGTAGCGGCTGGGCGAGCCAACCCCGGCTCAGGCGCAGCCCTGGCTCGCTCGTGACTACGGCGACACGGAAGGCCTGATTCTGTCCGGGCTGGCCCACCGGGCCACAGAAACCGCTGCCCGGTTGCTGGCCGACGCAGGTCCAGTGCGGGAGCTGGCCACCCGGCTGACGCCAGGCCTGACCCTCGAAATCTTCCGCATACACCACCTGGCGCTGGAAAGGCAGGCTGAGTCGCACATGCTGGGAGTAGTCGCCGCGGGCATTGCCCTGGCGGTAGCGCAGCCGGTAGACGACGGGGTGCCCGAGTTCGGGCTGGCTGTCGGACCAGCGGGTCTGGCCGACCGGCAGGCTGGCGACCGTCTGGAAGCGTTGACCGGTGAAGGTGGTGGCGAGACGCTCCACTTCCGTCGCCGTCACGCCGCCCGGTGCCGGCTGCCAGGTCAGCAACACCCGGCCGCCGGCGAGATGTGCCGTCAGGCCGGCCGGCCGCGGTATGGCGACGGCCGCCGCCGCCGTGGGAGCAGCCGTGGCCGCCTCGGCCGCAAGCCGCAGCCGGCCGCCTCCCGGGCTGCCGCTGCCGCTGAACCAGCGCAGGTGATCCACCCCATCCAGGCGCCACAGATGGATGCCGGCGTGGGCGTTCTCCGAGTTGTGCAGCAGGTAGAGGGCCTCGTTGGCGCGCACCAGTTGCAGCGAGAAGCTGTTGCCCGCCACCCCGGCGGTCGAGGGTGGGATGTCCATCTGGTTCGGCGTGCCGAACTGGCCAAGAAACAGGCCGGATTCGTCGAAGTGGAGAAACTGGTTGGCCTGGCCCGGGGAGCCGCTACCGTGGATGTCGGAGGTCCAGGCCTCGCCGTGGTAGTTGTAGACGGCGTGGCGGCCGAGGGTGGTCACGGCCATGGCCGCGTACCAGGGCTGGCTGGCGTCGAAGCGGCCGTCCGGCTCGGCGAGGTCGAAGCCGCCCTCCTCCGGGCTGGCCCGCCAGCGCCACTGGTTACCGTCAGGCGCGGCGGCGGCCAGGTGGAAACTGCGCCGCCCGGTGGGCTGCGGATCGAACAACAGGCGCAGCCCACTTTCGAAGGTGGCGTTGATGCGGGCGATGCCAAAATACGGCAGCACCCGCGGATCGTTGGCACCGCGCGCCACCCGGGCCACGACCGTGGCAGAGGCCCAGCGCGCATCGCCCCGGGCGTCCAATCCCTCGAAGCGGCGGTCGGTGAACTCCGCGAAGTGTTCACCGACCCGCCCGTAACGCACGGATTCGAGCGTCCCGTCCGCACGCAGGAACTGGAACCGCGGCAGGCGCTGGCCGGCCGGGCGCAGCGGCGCGTCCTTCGGCACCTCGAGCACGGCAAGTTGCAGGCCGGCGGCATCCGGCGCGAGACCCAGGGTACGCCCGTCAGGCAGGGTGACGAGGCTGTTGAAGCCGCTGTCCACGCGCCCCTGGGACAGACGCCCCTCACCCGTCGGCAGGCTGTCGCCGTAGTAGCGCACCAGTCGCCAAGCGCGCGCGATGGGCTCGCCATACTGCATGGCGTATTCGTGGAAACCACGGAACACCCGCGAGGGGTCGTTCTGGTCCACGCGGATGTTGTAGTGCAAGGGTGCCCACAGGGCAGTATCCACGACCCGCCGCGCGCTATCGAAGCGTTGCACGCGGGTGAGCCCCGGGTCGCCGACGAAGAGATCGCCGTTCGGGGCGTAATCCAGCAGGCCGAACTCGCTCACCTGCCCGCGCGCCTCGTCCACCCGATCAATGAAGGAGAAGCGCTGCGGGCGGACCTCGGGGCCATTGCTCCGATAGCCGCCCGCCTCGCCCAGGGCCCAGCGCTGCACGCCGGTGCGGGGGTCGAAACCGAGCACCTGCTGGCGCTCGCCACCGGCAATCACGGCGAGCTCCGCGCAGCTCGGCGACAGCGCCAGGGCGAGCGGAATCATGGGCCCGGGCAGGGTAAGCCCTGGCTGGGCCGCGACCTGCCCCCGCTGGGTGTCCACCGTGAAGCGGCTCACCACGGCATGCCCCGCTGCCCCGCGATGGATGGCCCAGAGCTCGGTGGTCGCGCCCGATTGCGTGTCGTTGCGACAGACGGCGAGGTTCGCCACTCCGGGCAGGGGCAGCACTTGCAGGCGCTGACCGGTGCGCTTGTCGAGCACGTGCAGGGCGTCGATCCCGCCGTGGGCGGCAAAGAGGAGGCGCCCACGCGCACCGGGCTGCACGGCGAGGCCGGTCACGTCGTTCTGACGCACCGCCTTGCCGCGATGCACATCCACGATGTCGATGGCGCTCTGGAAGGCGGCCGCGGTGCGGCCGTCGTTGTAGCAGTCGCCGATACCCTGGAAGGGCGTGCGGCCGGCGGTGGTGCAGGTTGGACGCGAGGCGGCGAGCGGGATCTCGCGGCTGAGGTCGGGATCCAGCACCACGATGAAGGCGGCGTGCATGGCCCCGGAGGCGTCCTCGCGGTCGAAACCCTGCCGGGCCGCATACACACGCTCACCATCGGTGGCGAGGTGATTGATGTAGTTGAAACCGCCGCGCAGGTTCACCAGGCCGGGCAAGGGTGCCCAATCGGCATTGAGGTCGGCCGTTTGATGGAAGCGCACCCGCGGTATCCAGCCCTCGGATTCCTGCAGGGTGTAGACGCGCTCCCCGCTGACTACGAGATCGCGCATGAAGTACTGGTAGTCGTGTTTGGTGGGCGAGAGCGGATCGCGCGCGCTGTTGCCGATCACCCCTTCCCAGCGGTAGCTCACGTTGTGGGCCAGCACCCGCACCTGCACCGGACCGGCGCCCTGCCAGGGCCGTCCCTCGTCGTCGCGGCCATCCCACTCGCCCTGATGGGGGCCGGCCTCGCGCGTGCGGTTGCTCCACAGCGTGCGGATGAGCTGCCCGGAGGCGTCGTACACACCGGCGCTGGTCTGGTAGCGATTGTCGAGGGTGTAATCGAAAGGCAGGACGGCGGCGGTTGCAACTTGTGCCAGGAAGATCAGACCGAGCCCCGCGAGCAGGCGACGGCAGGCCATGCCCAGCGTTCGTGCCACGCCCGGGGCAGCCTTGGGCGGTTGCAGTGGGCGTGAGGGATGCGGGGCAGTGCCAGGCGAGGCACAGGAAGGACGCTGCATGGCCATCACCTCGGGGCAGGCGGGCAGGGACCGGACCGAGCCGGGGACTGCGTGCGAGTAACGAGTTGAATCACCGCGCGCAACGATACTCTGCACTTTGCCCGATGCAGATGACAGGCATGTGACGGAACACCGCGATGAAGGTGGCCGCCTTTACGGCATCGCGCGCCCTGTCGTGCCCGCGTCCAAGGACTCTCCGAAGTGTGGATGATGGTGGGCGGGTTTGGTCGGGGACAGCCGCCGGCTCGGTGCTTGCGATCCTTCATTCCGCCGGTGTTGCCGCCGGCGGGTATTCCACCATCGCGCGGGTGATGCCTGGCAGGGCGCGCAGGCGGGTGAGCAGGCCCTCCGTGGGGCGCACGCGCCAGCGTTCGCCGAGCCGGTACCAGGCCTCGGCATCCGCCTCGCGACAACGAAGCAGCACCGGGCAGCGCCCGGGGGCGTGGGCGCTCATCGCCTCGAACAGGGCCCGCGCCGTCGCGCGATCCGTGTTGGCGAGATCCGCCTCGATGGCCAGTTGCCGGCCAAAGGTAGCGCGCGCGCCGTCCAGATCGAAGACGCGTTCAGCGGTCACGGCAAAGCCGCCGGTGAAGTCGTCCACGGCCACCTGACCATCGATCACGATCACCTGATCCTTCACCAGCAGATCGGCCGCCTGACCGAAGACCTCGCTGTAGAGTGTGCATTCCACCCGCGCGGTGCCATCGTCCAGGGTGGCGACCGCCATGCGGCCCCGCCGACTGTTGAGCACCCGGATGCCCAGCATCAGACCGGCCACGCAGCGACGACCGGTGCGCAGGTCATCGAGCGGGCCGCCGGTGAGGAGATCGAGCTCGGCACGCCAGCGATCGAAGGGATGGCCCGTGAGGTACAGCCCCAGTGTTTCCTTCTCCGCCATCAGGCGGGAATCGACATCCCATTCGCTGACGTTCACGAAGGAAGCATCTGCGGATGCAGCGGCTGTCGTTCGCCCGCCTGGGGTCAGGTCTGGCAGAGGGGCACCGAGGCCGAACAGATCGTCCTGACCGACCTCGGCGTTGCGCTCAGCCTGCCCGGCGAGGCAGAGCGCCGCCTCCAGACTCGCCAGCAGGCTCGCCCGATGGGCACCGAGATCATCCAGCGCGCCGCACTTGATGAGCGCCTCGAGTGCGCGCCGGTTGAGCTTGCGCGTGTCGATGCGCTGACAGAGATCGAAGAGATCACGGAAGCGACCGCGGGCGCGTTCGTTGAACATCCCCTCCAGCGCGCCAAGACCCACGCCGCGCACGGCACCCAGGCCATAACGGATCGCATCCGGTGCGGCCACAGTGAAGCGGTACTGGCTGGCGTGGATGTCTGGCGGCAGCAGCCGCAGATTCATGCGGCGGCATTCGTTGATGAGGCCGACCACCTTATCGGTGTGATCCATGTCGGCCGACAAGACGGCCGACATGAAATGAGCGGGATAGTGAGTCTTGAGCCAGGCGGTCTGATAGGCGACCAGCGCATAGGCCGCGGAGTGCGACTTGTTGAAGCCGTAG
>DNIF01000108.1 GCA_003485715.1 Gammaproteobacteria bacterium | reverse complement strand
GACAACCCCAGATCGATGGCCACGACCTTGTTGGCACGCCCGGCGACGATCGCCAGCATGACCTCACGCTCGCGCGCCGAGAGCCCGGCAAAGCGGATGGTCGCGGCCTGACGGCGGTCCGTCGCTGCCCGCCGTTCTCCGTCCAGCCTGATCGCTCGCTGCACGCGGTCGATCAGGTCCTGGTCGCTGAAGGGCTTTTCGATGAAATCCACGGCCCCATCGCGCATGGCACGGACGGCAAGCGAAACGTCCCCATGGCCAGTGATGAACACGACCGGCGGCGCCGAGGGCTCGCGGGCCAGCCGCGCCTGCAGCTCCAGCCCGCTCATGCCCGGCATGCGGATGTCGAGCACGAGGCAGCCGGGACGCGTGGGATCCCAGCGTTCGAGAAACTCGGTAGCCGAGGCGCAGGCCTCAACTGCAAGACCGACTGAACGCAGCAGCAGGCGGATGGCTTGCCGCACGGCATCATCGTCATCCACCACAAAGACGGTCGCTTCAGTCATGCCCCCCTCCGAATCCTTTGGCAAGCCAGGATCAGCCAAGACCCGACAATCAGTCGCACCGGCCTCCGAGCCCCCTTCACGCCTCACCCCCCGGGGCCACGGGCAGCGTGAACTCGAAACAACTACCACCCCCTTCGCGCGGCCGGTAGCCAATGCGGCCACCATGTGCCTCGACAATGGACTGGCAGATTGACAGACCGAGCCCCATACCGCTGCGCTTGGTGGTGAAGAAGGGCGTGAACAGGCGCTCGGCGGCATCGGCATCAGGGCCAACGCCACGATCGAGGACGGCAATCCGCACTACCCCGGCCAAAACCTCGGCGCGCAGGGTCACTGTGCGGCGAGCGGCGTCATCGTCCCCATCACTGCCCCTGGCCGAGCTTGCCTCCATGGCGTTGCGGAGCAGATTCAGCACGACCTGCTGGATCTGCACGGAGTCGGCGAGCACCGGTGGCAGTGCCGGAGAGATGTCCCGCTCGATGGTGATTTCGTGGCTGCGGGAGTCCACCTCGGCCAGTTTCACTACTCCGGTCAAAACCTCGCCGAGGTGTGTGGTCGCCCGCGAGGCCTCACCCCGGCGCACGAAACCGCGCAACCGCCGGATGACCTCACCGGCACGCTGGGCCTGCAGGGCGATCTGCTCCAGGGCGTCGCTGAGGTCTTCCGCCACGGCGGTCGCGGGTTGGGGCGCGGCCCCGCCCGCCAGCAACCGGCGACAGGCCTGCGCGTAGGCGGCGATGGCAGTCAGCGGCTGATTTATCTCATGAGCGATACCGGAGGCCATCTCGCCCATCACCGACAGCCGGTTCACATGGGCGAATTGCTCCTGCAGGGCAGCCAGTTCCTTCCTGGCCTGATGCTCGGCGCTGTGATCGATGCACTGCCCGATGAGGACACGCGCCCCCTCCACGGCATCGACGAGACCCACGTGCAACTGCACGTGCGCGACGCTGCCGTCGAGCCGCAGATAACGTAGGTCGCGGGTGCAGCGCGTCCGCCCGGCCCCACTCTCCCGCAGCGCAGCAAGGGTGGGGGCCAATCCGGGCCGATCCTCCGCGTGCACGAGGTCCAGATGCCGCTTCCCCGTGAGCCCTCGCGCCGCACTGCCCAGCATCCGTTCGAAGGCGGCATTACAGGACAGGATGAAACCGCGGGCGTCGGTCACGAAGGCCCCCACCGGGGCCTGATCGAACATGAGACGAAGCTGCGCCTCGCGGGTCGCCAGCGCCGCCTGCATCCGGCGCGTTTCGGAAAGGTCACGAATGACGCCGACGAAGAACGGCTCGTCACCGGCATCGAAAGCGCCTACCGAGAGTTGCATCGGGAACACGCTGCCGTCGCGACGCAGACCCTGCACCTCGCGATCGATACCGACGATGCGCCCCTCGCGGGTGCGGCTGTAGCGCGCAAGGTAGTGGTCGTGCTCACGGTTCCAGGGGGCCGGCATCAGCATGCTGACGTTGCAACCGAGTACCTCTTCCACCCGATAGCCGAACAGCCGCTCGGCCGCACGGTTGAAGCGTCGGATGAGTCCGGAGCGGTCGATGAGGATCACGCCCTCGACCATGCAGTCGAGAATGGCCTCGATGTGCTCCGCGACGAGCGCCCCCTCGGTACCCCTTGTGCTGCCCTGTGCCCGCAAGTCGGTCTCCCGCGCCTGACGCGAAGCGTGCGCCCGACCAACGCCGGGCGAGGATTCTCGACGCGGCGCGACGGGGTTGCGTCCGCCGGGTAGTCTAAGGCCCATGTTCGCCCATGGGCGGTGCGACCGGCGGCCACGCCGCTGCGGGCCGACCCAACCCTCAGGTTGCCCTCCGCCCCAAACACTCATGCCTGCGCTAGCCCATACCGCCGACCCCGCCGTACTGATGGCAGCGCTGGCCCTCGGGCTCGGCTCCTCACTGCACTGTCTGGCCATGTGCGGGCCACTGGCCGCTGCCGTGCCGCTGGCCCCGGGCGCGGCGCGCTGGCCCCGCCTAATCGCCTACAACGGCGGTCGCCTCACCAGCTATGGCTTGGGAGGGCTGCTGGCCGCTGGCCTTGGCGGTGCCCTGCTGCTCGTCGGGGGCGATGGGGCGCGGGTGACCCTCACGCTGCTCGCGGCGGCCTTCGTGGTGGTAACGGTGGCGGGGCAGGCCGGCTGGATCCCCGCCCCGCAGGCGCTGGAGCGTTGGGGGCGGCGCCTGTGGGCGCGCGTCGCGCCCGTCGGTCGCCTCGCCGGGATCCGCGGTGGCCTGCCGGGCGTGTTCGTTCTGGGTCTGCTCTGGGGCTGGCTCCCCTGTGGCATGGTGTATGCGGCACTGGCGTTGGCCACTGCCACCGCGGACCCACTGCGCGGCGCAACGGTGATGCTCGCCTTCGGCCTTGGCACCCTGCCGTCCATGCTCGGCGCCGGGTGGTTCGCCGGGCGACTGCGCGGATCATCTGGCAGTGTGCAGGCCTGGCATCTGCGTCAGGCAATGGCGGCCACCGTCATCGGGCTTACCCTGTGGTCGACTGTATCGGCGCTGCAACCGCACGCGGCGCACGATCATCGGCATGCAACGGCCCCGACAGTGGAAGGCGCTTCCTGCGTCGAACCCGGAGGAGGCTGACGCACGCCGTCTGAAGAACAGGACTGCCGCACACCCCACATCGCGGGTAGCATGTGCGGGCAGGTCGTGTTGACCGCGATCAAGACACGGCATCCCGTGCGCTGCCACGCTTTGGCCTGAGCCGTTCCGGCCATCACGGCCCAGCGTGGGGCCGAACATAAAGCGCACGTGCCACAACCCGACGGAAGGCCCCAAACGCTGGGTGCCACTGCATCGGATGTGGCCCACCCCCGGCAGGTAACGAGGCGAGCAGCATGGGCGACATGAGTCTCTTCTGGAATCTCTGGATCATCGTGCCGACCATCGGCGGCCTGCTGGCCTGCCTGTGGATCATGAACTGGCTCACCAACACTCCCTCCCAACCGGGCGGGAAGGTCGAGACCATGGGGCATGTCTGGGACGAAAACCTGGAGGAGTACAACAACCCCCTGCCGCGCTGGTGGTTGAACCTCTTCTACATCACGATCTTCTTCGCCTTCGGCTATCTGCTCTTCTACCCGGGTCTGGGTGGCTTCGGCGGGCTGCTCGGCTGGAGCACCACCGGCGCCTGGAAACAGGAGATGCAGGCGGCTGACGCCAAGTACGGGCCCATCTTCGAGAAGTTTCTTGCCACGCCCATCGAGACCCTGGCGGCCGACGAGGATGCCCATCGAGCCGGTGAGCGCCTCTACGCCAGCTACTGCGCGACCTGTCATGGTTCCGACGCCCGCGGCGTGCGCGGCTTCCCCAATCTGCGCGACAAGGATTGGATCTGGGGCGGTGAGCCCGCAGCCATCGTCAAGACGATTCAGGAAGGCCGGCAGGGGATGATGCCTGCGTGGTCCGAAATCCTTGACCAACAGCAGATTGCCGACGTCGTCACCCACGTGCTCAGGATCTCCGGGGCGGACACCGATCCCGTCGCCGCCGAGCGCGGCAAGGCAGTCTTCGCCCAGAACTGCGCTGCCTGCCACGGAGCCGAGGGTAAGGGCATGGAGGCGCTGGGCGCTCCGAACCTCACCGACGAGATCTGGCTGTATGGCGGTAGCAGCGCACGCATCACGGAGACCATCGTCAAGGGGCGCATGGGCCGCATGCCTGCCTGGGGCGAGTTCCTCGGCCCCGCCAAGGTCCACGTGGTTTCGGCCTACGTCTGGAGTCTTTCGAACGAAGCCGGAGCCAGCGGCGGCACCGGAGGGCACGCCGCCACGGCCGTTGCCCCGACTTCCGGACTGGCCGCCGGCGGGTCCGGCACGCACTGAGGCGATTCATCAAGTTCGGGCCATCCGCAGCCAGGCCATCGGCGACTGCGGATGGCCCGACGGCATCAGCCGTCATCCCGCCCGGTGGGCAGCGAATCATCCCGCGCTGGGCACCAATCGCGGCTCGGGTCTGCGCTGACGCAGCGCCTATACTCGCTGTGCTGGCAGTGGGTAGCCAAACCCGGCGCGCCAGAGATTGCCCCGAATAAACCCGGCCACCGGATTTCTGCTGAACAATGGTTCTGCCCCGGGACCACACACTCAGTCTGGTGGCGGGCGGCCGCAGGAAGCCGGGGAACATGATAAGACCGGGCGAGGAGCGCTCCCTGTCGGAAGCCAGGGGTGCAGCAGAGGTTTCGTCTCGCACGCTGAGGCCGTACCCATGTCCAGACCAGAGCGGTCGCCAGATCGGCCCGCAGACTCCCCCACGACAACCGAAGTCCCCTTCGATGTCGTTCAACAGTCACTGTACGAGTCACGCCAGAAGGTCTACCCGCGGCAGGTGCACGGGCGCTTTGCCTACCTGCGCATCACGTCCGTGCTGCTGCTGCTCGGCATTTACTACCTGTTGCCCTGGGTGCCATGGGGTGAGCGCCAAGCCGTCCTCTTCGACCTCCCCGACCGCAAGTTCTACCTCTTCGGTCTCGTCCTCTGGCCGCAGGACTTCCTGTTCCTCACCGGCCTCCTGATCTTCGCAGCACTCTCGCTATTCTTTTTCACCACCCTCGCCGGACGCCTGTGGTGCGGCTATGCCTGTCCGCAGTCCGTCTGGACGGAAACCTTCCTGTGGATGGAGCGTCTCGTCGAAGGCGATCGCATGGCCCAGATGAAGCTCGCCAGCGCGCCGATGTCGCTCTACAAGGCGCGCATCATTGCCACCAAGCAGTTTCTCTGGGTGAGTTTCTCGCTGTGGACGGGCTTCACCTTCGTTGGTTACTTCACACCCGTGCACGAGTTGGGCGCTGGTGTGATGACCCTCTCTCTCGGGCACTGGGAGACCTTCTGGTTCCTGTTCTATGCCTTCGCCACCTATGGCAACGCCGGCTTCATGCGCGAACAGGTGTGCAAGTACATGTGCCCCTATGCGCGCTTCCAGAGCGCGATGCTGGACGCCGACTCCCTCGTCATCTCCTACGATGCGAAGCGTGGCGAGCCGCGTGGGCGGCGGCGGGCCGGGAGTGATGCGAAGGCCCAGGGGCTCGGCGATTGCATCAATTGCAGCATGTGCGTGCAGGTATGCCCGACCGGCATCGACATCCGTGACGGGCTGCAGGTGGAGTGCATCGGCTGCTCCGCCTGTGTCGACGCCTGCGATCAGGTCATGGACCGCATCGGCAGCCCCCGCGGGCTCGTCCGCTACACCACGCAGAACGCCCTGGATGGCAAGCCGAGCCGCGTGCTCCGTCCGCGGGTGTTCATCTACGCCGGCGTGCTGTCGGTCCTGCTCGGTTCAATCGTTTACGGGCTTGCCACCCGCATACCGTTCGATGTGGACGTCATCCGAGATCGCAACCAGCTCTACCGTGAAGTCGGTAGCGACCAAGTCGAGAACGTCTACACGCTGCGCCTGCTCAACATGAGCGAGCAACCACATGAATTCAGCATCACCTTCGAGAGCCCGCTGGCGGCCGAGATCTTCATCGACCGAGACACCGTCGACGTCGAGGCGGGCGGCGTGCGGGATATCCCCGTGCGGCTGCGTGCGCGAATGGACGCGATCAAGGAGCGCAGCACCCGGGTGGATTTCATCGTTCAGGCCACGGATGACCCCAACATTCGGGCCGTTGAAGACGCCCGCTTCCTCGGTCCGACACCCCCCTGAATCCGATTCACGCGACTTGTCACCCTGACGTAACGAGCAGCGACAGGGCTCATCCGCCGGCTCACGGCATACAAAGGATCCTCGTCATGGCACAGCCCCCCGTCGGCGCAGCACCACAAAGACGCTGGTATCGCGAGCCTTTCGTATGGCTCTGCATCACCCCCCCCCTCGCCGCCGTAGTCGCCGGTATCGTCACCACCATCATCGCGGTGCAGGGCTTCGATGGTGTAGTCATCGACGACTACTACAAGAAGGGTCTGGCCATCAATCGCGTGATCGAGCGGGATCAGCGGGCTGCGGCCATGGGGCTTTCAGCCCGTTTCGACTACGACCACACGGTTCGCACGCTGACGGTACACATCGAGTCACCCGATCCGGAGTCACTGCCTGCCACCCTGGTGGCGCGTCTGCTGCACGCGACACGCGGTGGCCTCGACCATCAGATCACCCTCGAACGCACGCCCGCCGGCACCTGGTTCGCGCCCGTGCCGCCGCTCGCCCGTGGCCATTATCACGTGCAGGTCGAAGAGGCCGACTGGCGACTCACCGGGGACATCTACGAGTAGGTTGCGGCGCCTTGACTCCGCCGCGTGACCTTGCGGCGCTGCTCCCGCATTCAGCGGGCTCCCAGCCATACCAGCGTGGCCATGCGGCCACTGGCGGTGCCGTCCCGTCGATAGGAGTAAAACTCTCCAGTCTCGCTCGCGGTACAGCGACCACCGCCATGTACGCGGGTCACACCAGCCGCCACCAGACGCTGGCTGGCCAGTAGATAGAGGTCGCACAACCAGTGGCCAGGACGGCCAGCGGTGAATGCGGCCTCCGCCGCCGGATCCGCGCGCCGGAAGGCCTCGCGTACCGGCGCGTCGACCTCGAAGCAGGAAGGGCCGATGGCCGGACCGAGCCAGGCCAGCAGCCGCTCAGGGGGGCCAGGCCAGGCGCGCACACCGGCCTCCAGCACCCCGTTCGCGAGCCCACGCCAGCCGGCGTGCAACGCGGCCACCCAGCGACCATCCTCACTTGCCAACAATACGGGCAGACAATCAGCCGTGAGCACCACGGCGACCCGATCCGCGCGGGCGGTGCAGGCACCATCGGCAGACACGGCGGGCCCATCCAGCCCATCCAGCCCATCCAGCGACAGGACCCGCGTGCCGTGCACCTGTGCAAGCCAGGTCGGTGGTGCAGGCAGGGCCAGGGCCGTGATCAGCGCGGCGCGATTCGAGGCGACCGCCCGTTCATCGTCTCCCACGTGGGCCGCCAGATTCAGGCGTTGCCAGGGCCCTTCACTCACCCCCCCCGGCCAGCCCCTTCGGGTAGTGCCACCGCGCACACCGGGCGGTGCAGGCCAGTCTGCCGGCAACCAGAGTCGTTCGTGGGATGCCGACTCTGCGAACCCTGCCGTCATCAGTAGATTTCACTCATCCGCCGGACTCTCGGCGCGCAGCAGGGCAACCAGCGCCGCAAAATCCGCTGGCGGGCGCGCACGAAAGACGAGGGTCTCACGCTGGGTGGGATGTACCAAGGTCAGGGTCTCGGCATGCAGCGCCTGACGGCCAAAGCTGGCGAGACCGGCACGCAGTTCGGGCGAGACACCCGCGGGAGGACGCGGGCGACCGCTGTAGAGCGGGTCGCCCACGATGGGATAGCCGACAGCGGCCAGATGGACGCGGATCTGGTGGGTGCGCCCGGTCTCGAGCCGGCAACGCAGGCGCGTGTGATGACCGAAGCGCTCCAGCACCCGGAAATGCGTGATGGCGGCCCGCCCGCCCTCCACCACGGCCATGCGCGTACGGTGGTGTGGGTGGCGACCGATCGGGGCCTCGACCGTGCCGCCAGCCACGAGCACCCCGCGCACCACGGCCTGGTACTCGCGCCCGATGCGTCGCTTGGCAAGCTGGCGCACCAGCAGGGTATGGGCCGGTCGACTGCGGGCGACCATCATCACACCGGAGGTGTCCTTATCCAGCCGATGCACGATCCCGGCGCGCGGCAAGGTCGCCAGATCAGGAAAGTGGTACAGCAGTGCATTGACCAGGGTGCCACTTCGGTTGCCGACGGCCGGATGCACGACCAGCCCGGCGGGTTTGTCGATGACGATGAGGTCCGCGTCGGCGTGCAGCACGTCGAGTGCGATGGGCTCGGGCAGCCACTCCCCCGGCTTGGCCGCCTCGGCTCGCACGGCCACCGCCTCGCCGCCCTTGAGGCGCTCGCTGGGACGCGGAACCCGCCCGGCGATCGTCACGGCCCCGGCCAGGATCCACTCCTTCACCAGGCTGCGCGAGTACTCGGGCATCAGCGCGGCCAGCGCCTGATCGAGACGCATCCCGGCGAGTTCGGGCTCGATGAGGAAGTCGCGACTGACCTCACTCACCGCGGTCGTGCCTCGCCTTGCCCATACGCAGGGACCAGCTCCCCGGGCCGACGCCGTGCCGGCCGGCTTCCGCGACCGGCCCTTACCGGGCACTTGCAGCGGATTACACTGTCCATCTGGCGGATTGGCCTCGAGGGTTGAGCAACATGCTGAGAATCATTGGTTTGTGTGCGGTCCTGTTGCTGGCGGGTTGCTCGATGTTCACCACGAAGGACGACGACGAAACCTCGACGATGAGCGAGGAGCGTCTGTTCAACGAGGCACGCAGCCGTTTGAACTCCGGCTACTGGGACGGTGCGCGAAACTACTACGAGAAGCTGCAATCCCGCTTCCCCTTCGGCCCGTATTCCCAGCAGGGCATGCTGGACCTCGCCTACGCCTACTACAAGCTCGACGAGGCGGCGTCGACGATCGCCACCTGCGATCGCTTCCTCAAGCTGCATCCGACCAGCCCGGCGGCTGACTATGCCTACTACCTGAAGGGGCTCGCCAACTTCAATGCCGGCAAGGGGCTCGTCGAACGTTTCACCCCCAACGACCCATCGCAGCGCGATCAGGGCACAGCCTTGCGTTCCTTCCAGGATTTCGCCGAGCTGGTGCGGCGCTTCCCGGACAGCAAATACGCGCCCGATGCACAGAAGCGCATGACCTTCCTGCGCAACTTGCTGGCCCAACACGAATTGCACGTGGCGAATTACTACATGCGGCGCGGCGCCATGGTGGCGGCCGCCAACCGGGCCAAGTACGTGGTGGAAAACTACCAGCGCACTCCCGCCGTGCCTGATGCGCTAGCCGTGATGGCAAAGGCCTACAAGGTGCTCGAAATGCCGGAGCTTTCGGATGACGCACTGCGCGTGCTGGAACTGAACCATCCCGACCATCCGGGCCTTGTCGAGGTGCGTGAGGTGGTTCTCAAGCCGTGATGACCCGCGGATAAGGCGCTGCGAGAGGCCGACCGCTGCGCCCCTGAGCGCCCGCACAAACCGGCCCCGATAAACCACCGGCGGGCGCGGCGACTGCCCGCTCAAGGCACGCCATCAGGAACCCACTTGGCCGGGCGACGCCCCGGCGCGGGCGGTCGGCCAAGCCTCGAGGGCCAGGCCAATGAGGCCCGGATAGAGCGTAGCGACGGGCTCGGTATCCCAACCCGACCGATGCAAGGCGGCCAGCCACGGGCCGTGCTCGAGGAAACCCTCGAAATCCAGATAGCGATCGAGGAGCGTCCCCATCCCGGCGGGCAGCAGCCGCACCTGCTCGGCCTCGTAGCGCATGCGCATCACCGCGAGCGGCAGACTTGGCGGCAAAGCCGTGCAGCGCTTCCCGATCGGTGTGTTCTTGCGGGCCATCATCATTCGGGTCTCCTTCCTGTGACCTGAGCTCACTGCGCTCGAAGCGCCCGGCGCACAGGCGCCGAAGGGGGCTCCATCGCCTTGGGCGGTCAGTCAGAGCGTCGGCGACGGCAGGCTCATCGGGTGAGCCCACCAGCGCGGAATCTTTCGCTTGCGGGCTGCGTGTCCACCCGCTGCGCCGCTAATCCAGCACAGGAGCAGTAGTCAGCCGTGCACACCGACCATCAGGGGGCCTCCCGACAAGGCCACGCCAGGCCCGCAAGCCCCGCAGCGCCAGGCCCAGGGCTGATTGAACTCGCTCGCGCACTCGGCCAGGTCCGACACGAGTTCGGTCGTGACCTCCCCTTGCAGACCCTGCGCGTCTTCATCGACATCGCGATCAATCCGGGTACACACATGACGGCCATCGCCGTTCGACTCGCACTCGGCAAGTCGAGCACCTGCCGCAGTATCTCCGCGCTGACGGCCCACACCTGGCGCGGCCAACGCGGCCCCGCCCTGGTGGAGGTGCAGGACGACCCGGACGAAGGGCGCATCCGCAGATTGCACCTCACATCCCGGGGCGAGGCCCTGGCCATGCGTCTCAACGCGCCAGTTCGAGCGGAGGGCTAGGTCTTGGCGTTCCCGCCGTGCAGGTGCCTGAGCCCCGCCTCCACACGTTCGAGCACTGCGCGCTGCAGAGCCTCCGGGCCGCGCACTTCAACCTCCGGAAGATGGCGCAGAATGTCCATCACCAGCTCCGTCGGATCGGCATAGGGCAGCCGCAGCCAGTAGTGGCCCTCGGCATCGAAGCGACCTTCCTGCTGGCGATGCCAGGTCTCGGCTGCGACCCAGCGTGCGGCGTGCGGCGTGAATCGGAGTTCCGCCCACTGCACCGAGCTCCCCGCAAAGATGCCGTAGCCAGAACCGAGCTTGGCATCCAGTTCCTCCTGCGGGACCTCGATGGCGCTGCGCTCCACCTCGCTCACGTGCCGGATCACATCCACCGAGAAGCTGCGCAACTCCGTGCGCAGGTGACACCACGCGTCCAGATACCAGTTGTCCCGATAGTGGATGAGCCGCTGCGGTGAGATCTCCCGCTCGCTCTCTTCGTCGCGACCACGGGCGTGGTAGACGATGAGCAGGCGCTTGCGCCGCAGGAGCGCCGTACCGATGCGCTGAAAATCCGGCAAGTGCAGGCGGCGCGCCCCCACCGTCTGCACCACGATGCGGCGGGCGAGGTCCTGTGCGCTGCCGGTGCCATCCGCCAGCATGCTGGTCAGGCGATCGATGAGCGGGCTGATGTGGGGCGCAAGCAGGCCGCCCGCATCCAGATTCGCGAGCAGGTGGTTGATGGTCAGAAGCGCGTGGATCTCCTCGGCCGACAGCCACAGCCCCGGCAACTCGTACTGCTGGCCAGCGTGGGCGGCCGCGGCGTCGAGCCGGTAGCCACCCAGCGCGCGGTCGTAGGTGATCGGATGGTTGAGCCGGTCGCGCAGGTAGCCGATGTCACGGGTGAGCTGCGCCCGGGAGACCTGCAATTCCTCCTCCAGAGATTGGCGCGAGCGGCAGTTTGGCCCGGCGAGCAGGGCGTTGAGACGGGCGAGACGTTCGGCTCTGGACATGGGTCTGCAAGCTCGTACCCCGGAGTGGGAGACCTGAGCGTAGCCCAGACCCCGGCGGACATTGCCCGGTGCAAGCTTGCCATCCGGCACTCCGATCCGGCTGCGGCACGGCAGGGAAGCTGCTGCGTGAAACAGCGCCACCGCTATCAGAGCGCCGTCAGACGATCGAACTCTCGCGTTGGCTGTTGGATGCGCCGGGCTGATTTACGGACGCAGCGCTCCGCGAATAGCCGACTCAACGATCGAATGGCTGCCCGCACCGAAGACCGGTGTCTCTACATCGAAAGCGATTGGTGGTGCAGCAGATGAGAGCGGGGGCGTAGTGGCGCTGGCAGATCCATCAGGCAGCCTCTGCCTGTGGGCAGCGCCAAGCGAGGGGATCGATGCCAAGCACCTGCACGAGCAGCCGGTAGATTGCGGGCTCGCGCGCCTCGAGTTCCCACGGGCACTCGATGAAGACCTCCGTGACGTAGGCCAGGAATTCCCCCGCGTTCTCGCTGGCCGCTGGATCCAGCCAGTCCGGGTCGCCGCGTCTCTCGACCGCTCTGCAGAAGCGTTCGAAGGCCGCTGACCAGGCCGTGGTCCAGGTCTCGAGTGCGACCCCCGGCGGCAGCACCGGCAGGCCGCCCGTGCCACCCGACAGCGCGTCGAGTTGATGGGCGAACTCGTGGATGACCACATTCACGCCGTCGTGCGGATCGGCGGCACCGTCCTCGACCTCCGTCCAGGCCAGCACCACCCGCTCCCCCGACCACGACTCGCCCTCGAGTTCACGCAGGCCTTCCTCTACCACTCCACCTGAGTGCTCGATTCGATGTGGGCTCAGGAAGACGTCCGGATAGAGCAATACCTCCCGTAGCTCGGGCCAGGGATCACTCTGATGACCAAGCGCGAGCACCCCCGCCTGCGCTGCCACCAGCAGGCGCATGTCGTCGGTCACCGCCAGACCGTTGCAACCGACGAACTGCCAGGCCTCCAGCAACTGCAGGATCCGCATCTGCAAGTGCTGGCGCTCGGCGGTGGACAGATGCAGATAGAGCGGCAACCGCTCCTCGAGCAGCGTGACCCAGGTCGGCGGAAACGGGGCCGCACCGATTCGTTGCCGACGGCGTGCGCGGCGTCCGGGGGCGGTCCAGATCCAGACGCACACCAGTGCGACCGCGAGCAGGAACAGGATGGAATGCAGCGGCTGCATGCGTTCTCTTCCCTTGCCACTGCTCACCCGGTCCGAGCGGGGACCGGCGCCAGAGGAATTCCCGGTTCTGCTCAGTGCTCGGGCGCGACGGTATTGCCCAAACGAGACTCGATGAGCGCCACGACTGCCGGATCGGCCCCTGCCCGGGCGTGCGTGAGGGCATCCTCACCCCGCGGATCGCGCAGGGTCAGGTCCAACCCCGGTACTGCGAAAAGCGCCTCGATGCTCGCGACCGGATTGCCTGCGTCGATGGCCTCCATCAGCACCGTCAGTCCATCGAGTGAGCGCCGATTGACGTCGGCACCCGCGCGTACCAGGGCAGCAATCACCTGCGAGTCGGCCACCAGATTCACCGCGTACTGGAGGGTGGAATTCTCGTGGTGATCGATCCGTTCCCGGGCACCGCCGGCGATGAGTGCAAGCGCGGCAGTCGTCGCCTGTCCCTGCACCGCGTGTTCGAGCGCGGACCAGCCGTGGATGTCGGTGCTGTCGAGTGGAACGTTCGCGGCCATGAGTGCCTGCACCAGGGCGAGATCATCGCGTGCCGCCGCCTTCATCAGCAGCGTCTGCCCGGTCTCGTCGTGGGCCCTGAGATCGGCACCCATGGCCTGATGCAGGGTCAGGACACGCTCGGCCCAGGAGCCATCGGCGTAGGCATCAAGCAGCAATCGCGATACCGGCGGGCTCGGCGGGATGCTGTCGGGATGCGGGGCAGCATGCGCCGGCGATTTCGGTTGAACGGTGAGCGTTCTCGGCTCATGGCCAAGGGTTCCCGCGGCCGCCCCGCCCAAGGCCGCAGACGCTTCCCCGTGGGCCTGCGGGTGATGGTGTCCGTGTTCGTCGCCGTGCCGGCATTTGCACTGCGCACTGGACTCTCCCTTGGGGGCGAGGGCATGCGCAGCGCATTTGCCGCAGCAGGCGCAGGTGCCATGCCCGTGGTGATGCCCATGACCATCCTTGCTGGCGTGCGGACACTTGCCGGAATGCTGGTCGGCGCCAGGCACCGGGGCGTGCTCATGCGAATTCACATGGCCCGGGTGTTCGTGGCAGGCGGCGCAGTCTCCCTTGCGCGGACATTTGCCCTCATCACCAGCTGTGGCCGGGGTGGTCGTTACGTCAGCCGGATTCGTAGCGCTTGCGGAAGCCGGAATGCCGGTGTCCGCAGCAGCCAAGGCACCCAGTGGCAGCGCCAGAAGGGTCACGCACAGACGGATCCTCCACCCAGCAGCCCCGGTTGCACCGATGGAGCGAGTCCCATGGTCGAAAGTCATGCGCGCCCGACCGCGGTCCGGTGCAGGCGATTCATCGCCGGGGATGATTGACAGCAACGGCGACTGACAGGGCATCAGCGTGCTCCTTCGGAGATCTTGAGCAGGTTGTCGAGGTGCGCCTGCGCCTTCGCGTGGCCTTGACCCGCCGCGCGCCGAAACCAGGTGATGGCCCACACGTCATCGGCCTCGATGCCCTCACCCATGAGGTAGAGGTTGCCAAGCTGAAACTGCGACTCCGCGTCGCCCGCCTCGGCAGCGCGCCGGTACCAGTCCATGGCGGAGCGCACATCCCGGGGCCGGCCGCGCCCGGCGTGCAGGCGCGCTGCGAGTTCGCGCTGGGCCGCCACGTCCCCGGCTGCAGCGAGTTGCGCGAGCGCGGGATAGGCGAGGGTTGCCGGATCTGCTGCGGCGGCTGTCCCCGGGTCGGTAGCGGCCGCGGCGGCCGCTGGGGGCGCGGCAGCCTCTGCCGTCCCCGCGCTGCCGCCAAAGGGATCGGCTGACATCGGAGCAGGGGCCGCGGCCACCTGTAACGGGGCCGCCCGTGGCCCACCACCGGGGCCGTCTCCGGTCGGCTGGCCAGTGATGTCATCGCCGCGCGGGAGCGGCAGGGGCAGGTCGGGATCGAAACTGACGCTGATGCCACGTTCGCGGGCCTTGGCGAGAGCAGCCAGTTCCTTTGGCCCCGGTGCACGCACCTCGCCCGTGCCCTCCGCGGGGGTAGCCGTTACGGCCGTCTCAACGGAGCCCGCCGGGGTAACTGGCATCGGCTGTGGATCTGCGGCCACCGGCGCGTCGGCTGCGGACGGCAGCACCGGCTCAGCCGGAGCCTCCTCGGTCGGCCCTACCGGCGTCGCGGTCTCTTGCGGCGTCGCGGCTACATTCGCAGCCTGGTCTACCGCTTCATCCGCAGCGCCCTCAGGCGTACCTGCGGTACGCGCGCCGAGGGCGTAGAGCGCCTCGACGGCGGGAGTGTGCCCCTGCGCCGCGGCCAACTGGTACCAGTACCAGGCCCAGTAGTCGTCCGGCACGATGCCGATGCCACGCTCGAAGATTGTGCCCATGCGGAACTGGGCCTCCGCGTTACCGCCCTCGGCCAGCGGCCGCAATTCCGAGAGGGCACGCAGCCCTTCACCCTGCTCCAGCAGGCGCAGTGCCTCGTCCAGTTGCGAGGCGGCAAAAACCGGGGCGGCGGCGAAGATCCCACCAACCAGGCGCACGGCCAGCCGGACCACGGCGCGACGCGGAAGGGTCATCGGCAGCCCCCGACCAGGCAGGCCACCGGGCGATCATTGGCGGCGACGGAGACCACCCGCCGTTCAGCAGGCGGAAAGACGATCCGGGCGCGATAACTATCGCCGTTCGGTTGCCGGACGTTGGAAATCCCGCGGTACTCGTAGAGCATGCCGCTGGCGAGGTCGTAATCGAGTTCCACCGAGGCGACGAGGTTGCGCAGGATGAAACCATCGGGCCGCAGCACGAGCTGCAACAGCGAGAGCCCATCGCGCTTGGTTTCACCCACCTTCTCGACCCGAAAGCGCAGCGCCCGCAACTGGCTGGGGACGATGAAATCGAAGACCTTGCGCTCCCCGCGGGCCAGCCCCTCGAGGTGCTGGCGCATGAACTGATCGAAGCCGGCATCTGCAACCACCTCACCGTCCACAGTCACGCTGCGCTCGCGATCGCGGTCTGCACCGGGTTCGCGCATGAAGACCATGATCTCCTCACCCTCGCGCCGGATGCCTTCGCGGTAGCCGATGCGGCTGTCGGCGAGACTGAACAGCGGCAGGAAGGGCGAGACGAAATCCAAGGTCTTGGCCGCAATGGGCTTTCCCGTGGGATCGACGTATTCCACCTGCGCGCGCACGGCGCGACCGTCCTCAATCACGGCCTCATGACGCTCGCTGTAGACGGGTGCACCGGTGGCAAGGTCAGTTGCGTAGCCGGTCCAGCGCACCACTTCGGCGGCGAAAGCGGCGGCAGGCAGGCAGGCCATGAGCAGGCAGGTCAAGCGTGGCAGGGTCATGCGCGTTCTCCCGGGCAAGGGCCCGTCGCAACAGGCGAGGGCGGATTCTAAAGCAGCGGCGCGCTGACGCAGTGCGCTCAGGAGTATCGACCGCGAACCACGTGAGCGGTTTCCGGTCAGCCGGGCCGCGAGCGGGCGCGCTGCCCGCAACCCGCGCTGCGGTAGCGCGCCGTCGGTCCGTCCCTCATTGTCCGATGCATTCCGGGCGACTACCATCGGCGCTTTTTTCCGGGGGCAGGCATGGCGGCTGGCAAGGGACGCAAAGCGGGCGAAGAAGCCCCGGGCAGCGTGCGGATCGGGGTCGTGATGGGCAGCCGCTCGGATTGGGACACGCTCCGCGAGGCGGCCCGGATACTCGAGCAGTTCGACGTGCCGCATGAGTGTCGCGTGGTGTCGGCCCATCGCACGCCGGAACTGCTGGCGGACTACGCCCGCGACGCCGAGGGCCGTGGCCTTGCAGCCATCATCGCCGGTGCAGGGGGCGCTGCCCACCTGCCCGGGATGCTGGCCGCCCACACCCTGCTCCCGGTGCTCGGCGTGCCGGTGAGGAGCAAGTCCCTGGCGGGGCTCGATTCGCTGCTCTCCATCGTGCAGATGCCGGCCGGCGTCCCGGTGGCCACTCTCGCCATCGGCGAGGCCGGAGCGAAGAACGCGGCGCTGCTGGCGGTAGCGATCCTCGGGATTAACGATCCCGCCTTGCGCGAGCGGCTTCGCGCCTGGCGCGCTGCGCAGACGGCGCGCGTCGTCGAGGAAGGCCTGGAGGGCCTGGAGTGACCGTCATCGCGCCCGGTGCCCGCCTGGGTGTGCTCGGCAGCGGCCAGCTCGGTCGCATGTTCGCCATCGCGGCCCGGCGCCTCGGCTACCGGGTGC
>DNIF01000102.1:10953-16518 GCA_003485715.1 Gammaproteobacteria bacterium | reverse complement strand
GCCTGGGCAACTTCGCCAACGGGGAGCTATGGGGCGCTCCCACGGGCCTGCCGTGGGGCGTCGTGTTCCCGGGCGCGGGTCCGGAGCCGCGCCACCCGACGCAGCTCTATCAGGCTGGCCTCGAAGGTCTGGCGCTCTTCATGCTGCTGTGGTGGCTGTCCGCGCGCCCGCAACCGCGCGGATTCCTGAGCGGGCTATTCCTCGTGGGCTACGCCCTCGCCCGCGGCCTGGTGGAGATCTGGCGGGTGCCGGACGCCCACATCGGCTATCTCTTCGGGGGCTGGCTCACCATGGGGCAACTGCTGTCCGCACCGATGCTCGTCATCGGTCTGCTGCTCCTGCTGCGGGCGGCCGGAAGGCCTGCCGTGGCCAGCACCGGGGCCTTGCTGCCACAGGCAACGGGTTCGGGCTGAACGACTGATGAATTCGCCGCTGTGTGTACTGATCGCGGCATTGGCCGCCGCCCGCTCACGTCTGGGGCAGGAAAGAAACTGGTGCGACTGAGCCGCGCTCCGCAAGCTGAGCCACCGCAGAAACGTAAGGCGCCGTCCGGGTTCCTTGAGTCATGAACAAACTGGACTTCATGCGCTGCTTCAATCGGGATTTCTGGAGGGCGTTTGCCAACGGCACCTTCCCCATCGAAATCCCCAAAACCCCGAAGGAGAAAAGGGCGCTGATCGAGTCGGTGTGCGAGGAAGTCGCCTCAGCGAAGTACGCGCCTGGCATTCCGGAGGCGGAACTGACAATAAACAAGGGTCATGGCGTCACTCGAACCCTGCCCATTTTCGGTCTCCGCGATTGCTGCGTTTACTACTTCTGCATCAAGGAATTGGAAGGCGTGCTTTGTGGCAACTGCACGCCAAATACCTTCGGCGGCTGGACGCTCGGCGGTCAGTTGAGAGTGGGCGAGAGCGACGGAATCGAGAGTGACACCACTGCCTACGGTCGTTATTCATTCAATCCGCAGGCTTGGACGCGCGTCTTCGGTCAGTTCAACACGCAATTGTTCGCGCAACTCGATCAGGGGCATTACGGTCACGTGTTGCAGCTTGACCTCTCGAATTTCTATGACTGTGTGCGCCTCGATGTTCTGGAACGATGGATTCGGGAACACTCCCCGCCGGAGAAAGGCTGGGTAATCGCGCTCCTGTTCTACCTCCTCAATCACTGGAACCGTCGCAACACGGGGCTTCACCCTCAAGTCGTGGGGTTGCCGCAGGACGCATTGGCCGATTGTTCGCGCATCCTGTCGAACTTCTATCTGACAAAATACGATCGGTTCGCATCTGGTGTATGCGCTCAGGCTGGGGCATCGTACTTTCGCTACGCCGACGACCAGATGATCTTGCTGAACGACACGACGAAGATCGATAATATCCTCCTGCTCCTTACGCGCAATCTCGCTCGCTACGGTCTGCGGTTGAATCAGAAGAAGGTGAAGCTGTGGGAGACGTCGGCATTGGTCCGGCACCGTTGTCGAGAGATTCAGGCGATCTTCGCCAACAAGGGTGACAATCAAAACCCAGGGTTGGTGCGAAAGTTCGTCGACGCCTACCTGGCGCTGACGCCCGAGGAGTTGGCCAGCAGTTGGAACCGCGGCATGCCGCTCCTGAATCGTCTTCTGTACGCCAGGCTAGAATCGTTGCCGCCAGTGCTCTTCGATGATCTTGTCGACCGATTGATGGCAGACTCGTTTTTGTTGCAAGCCACGGCCAAGAAATTAAAACGACTGAGCGAACTGAATGCGCGGCGAACTACCCCGGCCGACTTGAAAGGCCGGATTCGCGCCATTGCGAACAGGTCGGTGCATAACGCCTTTCATCATGAGGCGGCTGTGTTCGCCCGGGCTGTCCGTGATTCGACGTTGCGTTCAGAACTCCTCGATCGCATCGCGCATATAGACCATTTGATGGACTCGAATATCGTCGAATGAGGCAGCCTCCCGTTTCCCTTGAAAGCCCTCATGTTCATTTGAGTGCGCCTGCCTGAGGGGGTCACGTGGTGGCCAAGCTTGGCATCCACTGAAGTCACGATGTTTCCTGTAGGGTGATATCTTTGCCAGCCTTGCGTTCGCCGGGCCCAGTCATCGCCTCAGTCCGGGAGGGCTCAGATGGAGGCCGAACAGCGCTATCTCGAACTGTTGCGTCTCGTGCGCGAGTCGGGGCGTCCGCGAGAGGACCGCACCGGCACCGGCACGCTGGCCCTGTTCGGGCACCAGGCGCGTTACGACCTGCGCCGTGGCTTCCCCCTGCTCACCACCAAGCGGGTGCACTGGCGCTCGGTGGTCGGCGAGCTCCTGTGGTTCATTCGCGGTGAGACGAACATCCGCAGCCTGCAGGCGGATGGTGTCAGCATCTGGGACGAGTGGGCCGATGCCGAGGGTGAACTGGGGCCGGTGTACGGGCACCAGTGGCGGCATTGGCAGGGGACCGACGGGCGGGTGCACGATCAGCTTGCGGAGGTCATCGCGCGGATCCGTCGTGAGCCGGACTCGCGCCGGCTGCTGGTGTCGGCGTGGAATGCGGGCGAGATCGACCGCATGGCCCTCGCGCCCTGTCATGTGCTGTTCCAGTTCCACGTGGCGGAGGGGGAGCTCTCCTGCCAGGTCTATCAGCGGTCGGCGGATGTCTTTCTCGGCGTGCCCTTCAACATCGCGAGCTATGCCTTGCTCACCCACCTGGTCGCGCAGGTGACGGGGCTCGTCCCCGGCGATCTCGTCCACACTCTCGGTGACACCCACCTCTATCGCAATCATCTGGTCCAGGCAGACACCCAGCTCGCGCGCACACCGCGCCCGGCCCCGAGTCTGCGTCTGTCCCCTGACATCCATGACATCGATGCCTTCCAGAGTGAGCACATCGTGCTCGATGGCTACGATCCGCATCCGCCCATTCCGGCACCGGTGGCCGTGTGATGCGACTTGCCACGGCTGTCGCTGCCAGCCCCTTCGGTCCTGCGTGAAGCTGCATCCGGGTGCAAGGTCGTGAGCGCGGCAAACGCCCTTGGCGTGCCCGGCCGCCCGGCCCAGGAACGACCGGCCCTGGAGCTGGTGGTGGCGCGGGCGCGCAATCAGGTGATCGGTCGCGCTGGCACCCTGCCATGGTCACTACCCGACGATCTCCGACGCTTCCGTGAACTCACCTGGGGGCGGCCCATCCTGATGGGGCGCAGCACCCATGAGTCCATCGGCCGCGCCTTACCGGGGCGGCGCAACCTCGTCCTATCCCGGCAGGCGGATTACCGCGGCGCGGAGGGTGTGGAGGTCCACGCCGATCTGGAGGCCGCCCTCGACGCCTGTGCGGGTGAAGCGGCCGTGATGGTAATCGGCGGCGCGGCGCTCTACGCACTCACCCTGCCGCGCGCACAACGCCTGCTGCTCACCGAAGTGGAGGCCGAGGTGGAGGGCGATGTCTGGCTACCCTCCGTCGATCTCGCCGCCTTCGAGTGCGTCGGCGAGTGGCACCATCCGGTTGATGCGCAACACGTCTACGCCTTCACGCTGCGTGACTGGCGGCGGCGGCCGGATGTTCACGCGACCTGAAACGCCGGATCGGCCGAGGTGAAGGGTGGGGGCGGGCTCAGGGGCGCGGATCCGGCTCTCCCGCCCGCGGTGGTCGCCGGGGCAGACCGGGCACGGAGAGGGTGACTCGGTCCTCCAGGCGCAGCGCGGTCAGCCGACCGCCCCACAGGCAACCGGAATCGATGCCCCACACGCCATGGGCGAGGGGATCGTCGTCGCCGAGATGCAGGGTCGACCAGTGGCCGAAGACCACCGGGGTGTCGCGGCTCAAGCGGCCGGGCAGGGCATACCACGGCAGCAGCCCCTCAGGTTGCTGCCCCGGTGCGCGCTTGCAGCGGAAGTCGAGGCCGCCATCCGCGTGACAGAAGCGCATGCGCGTCAGCACGTTGACGATGCAGCGTAACCGCTCCTGACCGCGCAACGCCTCCTGCCACTGTGCCGGCTCGTTGCCGTAGAGGTCGGCAAGCAGCGCTTGGGCGGTCTCCCGCGGCCCGCCGAGCACGGCCGCTACCTCGCTGGCGAGGGCCAGTGTTCGTGGGGTGTCCCAATCGCGATGCACACCCGCGTGCACCAGCAGAAAGCCGGTTGCCTCGTCGGCGAAGGCCAGTGGCCGGCTGCGGAGCCAATCGAGGAGTGGTTCGCGATCCGGGGCTTCGAGGATCTCGCCCAGAGTGTCGTCCGGCAGGCGGCGACCGTTCGCGGTCAGGGCCAGGACGAGCAGATGCAGGTCGTGATTGCCGAGTACGGTGACGGCGGCGGTACCCAGGTCGCGCACGAAGCGCAGGGTCGCGAGCGACTGCGGCCCGCGATTGACCAGATCCCCCGTGAACAGCAGCCGATCCCGCGTGGCATCGAAGCCGATCCGATCGAGCAGGCGCAGCAGGGGGTCGAGGCATCCCTGCACATCACCGATGGCGTAGCTGGCCATCCGCGGCAGGCTTCAGTGCAGGGTATGGGTAGGCGCGGCCAGTCGGAAGGCAGCGATGGGGGCGTCGAACGGGATGCCGTTGTCGGCCAGCATCTGGTAGCTGCCGTGCATGGTGCCGAAGGGTGTTTCGATGCTGGCCCCGCTGGTGTAGCGGTAGGACTCTCCGGAGCGGAGGTGCGGCTGCTCGCCCACGACGCCGAGGCCGCGCACCTCCTGGATCTTGCCGTTGGCATCGGTGATCACCCAGTGACGCGACAGCAGACGCGCCGCCACCGCACCGACGTTGGTGATGGTGATCGTGTAGGCAAAGACGTACTGACCACGCTCTGGGGCCGATTGCTCGGGCAGGTATTGCGTCTCCGCCGTGACCTGGATGTCGTGCAAACGCTCGCTCACCCCGTGGATTTCAGCCGATGGAGACTGTGGACTGCAAGCCCGGGGGCAGGGCGTTCCGGGTTGAGGGCCCCTCGGACGAGCCGCAATGCCATCTCAGCCGGGTGCCGGGCGACGATCGAAGTCGCGCAGGGCGATGGCCTCGAGCAGCCGTGACGCATCGATCTGCGCGCTGCCGCCGAGGTCCGCCAGGGTTCGGGCGACGCGCAGGACGGCGTGCACGGCCCGGGCAGACAGACCTCGACGGGCTGCGATCCGCGGCAGTTCCGCCTCGGCCTCGGGCAGAAGGTCCCCTCGTGCGATGAGATCCACACCGCGCAGCTCGCCGTTCGGTGCCCCCTGGCGGGCAAGGGCGATCTGCCGTGCTGCCGCCACGCGCGCAGCGACGATGGCGGTGGATTCCGGCGCGGCCTCCGGTCCATGGGAAAAGAGTGCGGATGCGGCCACCGGCGGCACCTGCACCTGGATGTCGATGCGGTCGAGCAGTGGGCCGGAGAGTCGGCCGCGATAGCGTTGCACCTGTTCCGGCGTGCAGCGACAGGCGCGACCCGGGTCGCCCAGATGGCCGCAGGGGCAAGGGTTCATGGCCGCCACCAACTGGAAGCCGGCCGGATACTCGGCCTGCCAGGTGGCGCGTGCGAGCGTGATGTTCCGCCGTTCGAGTGGTTCGCGCAGGACCTCGAGCGCCCGGCGCTCGAACTCCGGCAGTTCGTCGAGGAACAAC
>DNIF01000102.1:0-10602 GCA_003485715.1 Gammaproteobacteria bacterium | reverse complement strand
CCCCGCCGTGTGCCAGCGAGATCTCGCCCGGTCGCGGTGGATTGCCGCCGCCGACCAGGGCGACTGCCGATGCCGTGTGGTGGGGCGCGCGAAAGGGGCGGCGCCCCCAGTCTTCGAGCCGAAAGCCGCCGCGACTGAGGGAGGCGACGGCGGCACAGGATGCCGCCTCGGCCGGCGTCATCGGCGGCAGCAGTGGTGCGAGACGGTGGGCCAGCATGCTCTTCCCCGAGCCCGGGACACCAAGGAAAAGCAGGTGATGGGCACCAGCCGCCGCGACCTCCAGGGCACGCCGGGCGAAGGGTTGACCGCGCACATCGGCGAGGTCGGCGGGATGGGTGATTTCCGCACCGGCCCCGAGGTTGGTGATGGTCATCGGGGCGACCCGGCGGGCGAGACGTGCCTCGCCGGCCAGATGGCCGCAGATCTCGCGCAGATGGCCGGCCGCACGGACGCAGGCATCCGAGGCCAGCGCCGCTTCGTCTGCACTGGCCTCCGGCAACAGCAGGTCGCGTCCCGATGCCGCCGCGGCCAGGGCGGTGGGCAGCGCACCGCGGATGGGGCGCAGACTGCCGTCCAGGGCCAGTTCACCGACACATTCGATTGCGACCAGCGCCCCGGCAGGAAGCTGACCGCTCGCGGCGAGGATGCCGAGGGCAATCGGGAGGTCGAAGCGGGCACCCTCCTTGGGGAGGTCGGCCGGCGCGAGGTTGATGGTGATGCGCTTGAGCGGGAATTCGTAGCCGGCCGTGATGAGGGCGCTGCGCACGCGGTCCTTGCTTTCGCGCACGGCCGTTTCGGGTAGACCCACGATGTTGAGCGCCGGCAGCCCGGCAGACAGGTGCACTTCGACGCTCACGGCCGGCGCGTCGAGCCCCATCTGGGCGCGGCTGTTGACGGTGGCGAGTGACATCGTGGCAGTGGGCGGGCGTGGGCGGCAAGGTACGGAAATCCGTCACGCCACCCCGCTTTACCTGTCTCGCAGGCGGTCAAATGGAGGAGGGATCGCCGCTTGTCCTCGCCTCGGGGGAGTGACCGGACCCACCCGCCTCCAGGGCCGCGACGCGCGCCTCGAGGGCCTCGAGCCGCGCCCGAGTCCGGTTCAGCACGGCGGACTGCACCTCGAATTCCTCGCGCGTGACCAGCTCTGCACGCCGCGCCACCGCCCCGATGGTTGAATGCACGTTGCGGCGGAGATCTCGGGCGAAGTTCTCGAGCCCCTCCGGGAGGGCGGCGCCGAGTCGGCGAAGGGTATCTTCCATGGTTGGTCTCCTGGTGGCTGGCCCTGCCCGGGTCGAGGGCAGTTCTCAAGTGGGCAAAGCGTAGACAGCCCCGGCGGTCGGCGACAATCGCTTCGCCGGGAACCGCGCCGTCAGCGCGCTTCCCAGGATAACGCCCCGCTCTGGTGCACTTGCGCGCACCAGGTTGCACCATGGCGGTGCAAAGAGACGCAGGGTCAGCTCGCTTGGCGCTGGCTCGTCTTGCAGCGAGGCCGTGGCATGGAGTCTGCACCCGCCGGCATGCCAAAGGCGCAGACTGCGTGGGGCCCGCTCGGCAGAAGCCGGGGCACGCGACGTCCTGGCGGCGCGGTTGCGGCCTCGTGGGCAATCATCAAAGAGCAGACTCAGTGATTTCAGCAGCAGGAGGAAGGCCGAATGAAACTGGTGACCGCGATCATCAAGCCCTTCAAGCTCGACGATGCCCGAGAGGCGCTCTCGGAGGTCGGCGTGCAGGGCATCACTGTTACGGAGGTCAAGGGCTTCGGTCGGCAGAAGGGGCACACCGAGCTTTATCGCGGAGCCGAGTACGTCGTCGATTTTCTGCCGAAGGTGAAGCTTGAAGTGGCGGTAGACGACGCCGATGTCGAGCGCGTAATCGAGGCCATCAGCCGGGCAACCAGCACCGGCAAGATTGGTGACGGCAAGATCTTTGTCTTCGATCTTGGTCTGGTCGTTCGCATCCGCACCGGCGAGACCGGCTCCGATGCGCTCTGACGTGTCATCCCGCGATTCCTGACGAACACTGCTGGCAAAGCGGCCACGGGTCCGGTGCGGTGTGTGATTGACCAGCCACCGCACAGCGCAAGACCTGCCCCCTCGAGGGCGTTGCGGCCTACGACAACCACCGAACGAATCGCTAGAAGGAGACGGCAAATGAAGGTTGCGACCCTGGGCCATATTCTTGCGGCCGGTCTCATGCTTGCGGGCGCATTCGATACAGTGGCGATAGCTGCAGAAGATGCGGCCAGCACGGTCACGGCGACGGCGATCGAAGGCGTCGTCGCTCCGGTCGCACAGGGCCCTGCCGCAGCGTCGCCCAGCATGGCCGGTGAGCCCGCACCCGTGCCCGAGAAGGCGGACACGGCATGGATGCTGGTTTCAACACTCCTCGTACTGCTGATGGCTCTGCCCGGGCTCGCCTTGTTCTACGGCGGCATGGTACGGGCCAGGAACGCCTTGTCGGTGATGATGCAGGTCTTCGTGATCTTCTCGCTGATGACGATTTTGTGGGCCGTTTATGGCTACAGCCTGGCCTTCACCGGGACCGGCACCTGGGTCGGCGGCACGGAGCGCCTGTTTCTGGCCGGCATCACGGTGGACTCCACCGCCGCCACCTTCAGCGAGGGGGTGGTGATCCCGGAGTACCTGTTCGTCGCCTTCCAGGGCACCTTCGCGGCGCTCGCACCGTGTCTGGTCGTCGGGGCCTTCGCCGAGCGCATGCGCTTCTCCGCCGTGCTGTTGTTCAGCGTGCTCTGGTTCACCCTCAGCTATCTGCCGATCGCGCGCATGGTCTGGCACCCCGACGGCTACCTGTTCAAGCTCGGTGCGATCGATTTCGCCGGCGGCACGGTGGTGCACATCAACGCCGGGATTGCGGGGCTAGTGGGTGCGATCGTGGTCGGTCGCCGACTCGGTTTCGGCCAGACCATGATGCCGCCGCACAACCTGCCCCTGGTGATGGTGGGCGCAGCACTGCTCTGGGTCGGCTGGTTCGGCTTCAATGTCGGCTCCAACCTCGAGGCGAACAACCTCGCCGGACTCGTCTTCGTCAACACCATGCTGGCCACGGCCGCCGCGGTCTGCGCGTGGACCTTCGCGGAGTGGGCGCTGCGCGGTACGCCGACCATGCTCGGTGCCGCCTCTGGCGCGATCGCAGGTCTGGTGGCCATCACGCCTGCCTGTGGTGCTGCCGGACCCATGGGGGCGATTCTGCTGGGGCTCCTTGCGGGCGTCGTGTGTCTGTGGGCGGTGTCCAGTCTGAAGACCGCTCTCGGTTATGACGACTCGCTCGACGTGTTCGGTGTGCATTGCGTCGGCGGCATTCTGGGCGCCCTCGCGACCGCCGTGCTGAACGCCCCCGGCCTGGGCGGACAGGGTGGCGATGATTTTCGCATCGACAGTCAACTGGCCATCCAGGCAACCGGCGTGGTCATCACGGTCATCTGGTCGGTCGTGGTATCGCTCATTGGCTACAAGCTGGCCGATGCCATGGTCGGGCTCAGGGTCGGTGAGGACTACGAGCGCGAAGGGCTCGATACGGCCGAGCACGGTGAGCGTGCCTACGTGAACTGAGGCGGCCGTTCGCCCCGGCGGCAAAGGGCGTCGAGAGGGCGTGACAAGGGCGGGAGCCTCGCGGCAGGCAGCCCCGCGCTTGATCCCCGTCGCCGGCTGGCGTTTCCGTCTGGTCGTCGTTGCGGCAGAATGTTCACCCGGATCGGGATCTGATCCGGCCCCTGCCCGCCATCGGCCAGAGGCCTCGTCCCGAAACCGGGAACAGGGGGCGCCGCCTGCCGCCCGCCGCAGCGCTCGAGGACGCAACGCCCATGAAGCTCGTGGTGGCAGTAATCAAGCCGTTTCGCCTCGATGATGTCCGCGAGGCGCTCATGGAGGTCGGTGTACGTGGTCTGACCGCGACAGAGGTCAAGGGCTTCGGGCGCCAGAAGGGGCACACAGAGCTGTATCGTGGCGCGGAGTACGTAGTGGACTTCCTGCCCAAGGTGCGAATCGAGGTGGCCGTGCGGGATGACGAGGTAGACGCCGTCGTCGAGGCCATCGTCCGCTCGGCTCGCACCGGGACCATCGGAGATGGCAAGGTCTTCGTGCTAACGCTCGAGCAGGCAGTGCGCATCCGCACGGCGGAAACGGGGGACGACGCCCTTTGAGCGGCTGTCGATGGCCGTGGTTTGCCGATCCGGGTAGCGCCGGTGGTGGCATTGCGCCTGGTGGCATCCGAATCTCCGGGGCAAGCCACCCGGGTCGTCCAGGCTGACCACGTGATGAATCCCGGAGCCTTGCTCGACGCGGCGACGCTGCGCACCCTCGTACCTCCCGCAGCCCTCAACCCGGACAATTTCCAGGAACTGGCCGGCAAGGCCTACGTCGAGGCTATCCCGGCCGGCAGCACGCTCTTTCGGGCCGGCGAACTTGATCGCAAGACTGTCTACCTGCTCGAAGGGGAGGTCGAACTCACCTCCGCGCAACGCGTGAAGACCACCGTTCAGGGTGGCACGGAGTTGGCGCGCCATCCGCTGGTCAACCAGCAGCCGCGCCAACACACGGCCATCGCGCGCACCCCTTGCCGGGTGACGCGGCTCGACAGTGATCTCCTCGACATCCTCCTCACCTGGGACCAGCTCGCCGGGATCGAGGTCGAGGAGATCCGTGCCGACGAAACCGGCAGTCGCGAGGGCGACTGGATGACCCGCATCCTGCAGTCACGCGCCTTCCTGCAGGTACCGCCGACGAATATTCAGGCGATGTTCATGCGCATGCAGGAGCTGCCGCTGGCTGCGGGTGCCACGGTCATCCGGCAGGGCGATGAAGGGGATTACTACTACATCATCCGCAGCGGCAAGGCGAAGGTCACCCGGCTCGCCCGCACCGGATCCGAGATCACGCTGGCGCAGCTCGCCGAGGGCGATGCCTTTGGCGAGGAGGCACTGCTGTCCGAGGCCCAGCGCAACGCCACCATCACCATGCTGACGGACGGCGTGTTGATGCGTCTGTCGAAGGCCGATTTCAACTCCCTGCTGAAAGAGCCCATGCTGAGCCGCGTGTCCCTGGAAGATGCGCGGCGGCGCGTCGCTGAGGGCGCGCGCTGGCTGGATGTGCGACTCGATTCGGAGCACGCCGCCGGAGGGGTGCCCGAGAGTCTCTGTATCCCTTTGTTCGCGCTGCGATTGAAGGCCGATAGTCTGGACCCTGCCACGGAATACATCTGCTTTTGCGACACGGGGCGCCGCTCGTCCGCCGCCGCCTTCCTGTTGTCCGAGCGCGGCCTGCGCACCAGCGTGCTGGCTGGCGGCCTCATCGGCGCGGGGCTGTCCGGCGCGGTCGCCGGCCCTCGGGCGTGAAGCCAGCCTCTGCATCGCCCGATCGCTACGCGGTGATTGGCGATCCGGTCGAACACAGTCTCTCACCCCACATCCATGCCGTCTTCGCCGCCAGCGCCGGGCAGCGGATGACCTACGGACGGGAGCGCGTGCGAGCGGGCGAGCTCGCCGCCTGGATAGAGGCATTTGGCGCGGGTGGCGGTCGCGGCTGCAATGTCACGCTACCGCTCAAGGAGGAGGCCCTGGCGGCGGTGGATCGGGTGTCGGCGCGTGCCCGATCGGCCGGGGCCGCCAACACGCTCTGGCGCGATGTCGCCGGACACTGGTGTGCAGACAACACCGATGGCATCGGCCTCCTGCGCGATCTCACTGTGAACCTCGGCTGGCGCATCGCGGGCTCGCGAGTCCTGCTCCTCGGGGCTGGTGGTGCGGCGCGCGGGGTCATCGGCCCCCTGCTGGATGCTGGCGTCGCGAACATCGACATCCTGAACCGGACACCTGCCCGCGCCCAGGCCGTGGTCCGGGCCTTCCCCCGGGCGGGTTCGCGCCTTGCCGTGCTCGTCCCCGACCAGTCGTTGCCGGCGCCGGTGGACCTCGTGCTGAATGCCACCAGTGCGGGGCTGTCGGGGGCGCTGCCCGAATGGCCGCCGGGGCTTTTCAGCAGTGACCGTAGGCCCCGCTGTTACGACCTGCTCTACGGGCAGAAGGGCGAGGTGTGGCAGACAGCCGCACGGGCGGCCGGGGCGCTCGCGGTCAGTGATGGACTTGGCATGCTGGTCGAGCAGGCCGCTGCGGCGTTCTGGCTCTGGCGCGGTCTCTGGCCAGACACGGCGCGGGTCCTGGCCGAACTGCGGGCGGGCTGAGCCGGGGCCTGACGGTCCATCCAGAGGGGCGGTCAGGGAGGTCGCGCTCCCTCTACGGGATGCCCGCCATGGCTTTTCTGCGGCGGCTATTGCGCTGGGTTCCAGAGTGTGTATCGACGGCTTTGTGCACACCTCGGGTGTATCCCGGTGCAAGTCCGGCTGCGGTAGGGGCGGGTGTCGTGGATGGCGCGCCGGACAATCGCAACTTGCTGATTTATGGTGCGGCACGTCCTGCGGTCAACACTTGACCGTTGTAATGGAAAGCCAGCCCCAGCGCGGCTTCGCGGCGCCCATCCGCGCGTATCCCACAGAGTTGCCCACAGGGATTGTGGGTAACTCGCGCAAGGGATCGATCGGCGTTGAGTACTCCGCCCCGTGCCGTTATCCGGAGGGGTCGGCTCGCCGCGAAAACCCGGCCCGAAAGGCTCAGGTCGGGGCCTCTGCGGCAGCCAGCCGCGCCAGCGCCACGAACTCCGCCACCGCGAGGGTCTCGGCGCGGGCCGTCGGGTCGATGCCTATCGCCTCCATCGCGGTGGGCGAGACCAGCCCGCGCAGGGCGTTGCGCAGCGTCTTGCGGCGCGCCTGGAAGGCCGTCGCCACCAGGCTGCCGAGCAGCGGGGGGGTGGCGCTGCGCTCGCTGCGCGAGCGCGGTGTGATCTGCAGCACGGCGGAGTCCACCTTCGGTGGGGGGTGGAAGGCGCCGGGACCCACACGCAGCACGCGCTCGACCACGCAGTGCTGCTGGACCATCACCGACAGACGACCGTACGCGGCGCTGCCTGGAGACGCGGCGATACGCTCCGCGACCTCGAACTGCACCATGAAGAGCATGTCGCGGATGTTGGCCGGGCTTGCCAGCAGTGCGAAGAGGATGGGAGTCGCGATGTTGTAGGGCAGGTTGCCCACGACCACGAGCGCACCGCCCCCGGCCAGCCCCGCCCAGTCCACCGTCAGCACGTCCTGCTCGATGAGTGTGAGATGAGGTAGATCCGTGGCGGCGCGGTCCCGCCAGTGACGCGCCAGATCACGATCGAACTCGATGGCCGTGAGCGCGCCATGGCGCTCGAGCAGCGGCAGGGTGATGGCACCCCGGCCGGGCCCGATCTCGATCAGCCGGTCGTCCGGGGTGCATGCGACAGCGGCCACAATGCGGCCGATGACGCTGCGGTCGTGCAGGAAGTGCTGGCCGAATTGCTTGCGCGGTGGTGGCAGTCCTTCGGCTGCTGGTGCACCGCCCTCGCGAGCCGCTGTCACTCGCTCCGGTACTCGACGTAGGCCTCTTCGCGCAGCTGTCGCAACCAGGCCTCGCGCTCCTCCTGGAGTTTGCGCTGGCGGATGGCCTCGCGCGCCTTGGCGCGCCGGACCTCCTCGGTGCCGTCGTGGTCACGACGCTCGAGGACCTGCATCAGGTGCCAGCCGAAGGGCGAGAGGAAGGGTTCACTCAATTGACCCGGTTCGAGGCTGTTCATGACCCGCTCGAACTCCGGCACCATATCGCCGGGTGACGCCCATCCGAGGTCGCCACCCTTCACCGAGGAGCCGCGGTCGTCTGAGTGCGAGCGCGCGAGTTCGCTGAAGTCCTCGCCGTTCTCGATCCGGATCCGGAGCTGCGCGAGACGCTGCCGGGCCTCCTCGGTGCTGACGATCTCGGATGGGCGAACGAGGATGTGACGCGCATGGGTCTGGCGCACAATGACTTCGCCGGCCCCCCGGATCTCGGCGACGCGCACGATGTGGAAACCGCTGCCGGAGCGCAATATATCGCTGACGGCACCGGCCCCGAGCTGCGAGACGACACTGGCGAAGAGCCCGGGCAGGGCGCTGCGTTTGCGCCAGCCAAGATCGCCGCCGTCGCGACCGGCATCGGAGTACTCCTTGATGAGCGCAACGAAGTCCTCGCCAGCCTTTGCCCGCACCAGGGCCTCCTCGGCGCGCGCACGTGCCGCCTCGACCTCTTCCTCGCTCGCCCCGTCTCCGGCCGCGACCAGGATGTGCTGCACGTGATACTCCCCCTCCTCGGGGCCTTCGGTACCGCGGGTGGCGAGGTGATTCTCGATCTCGCGATCGGTCACGGTGATGAGGTTATCGACGTCACGCTGCCGTAGGCGGGCGATGGTGATCTCCGAGCGGATGTCTTCTCGGAACGCGGAGAAGTCGTAGCCATCGCGCGCCAGGATGTCGCGGAACTGGTCCACGTCCATGTTGTTGCGGCGGGCGATGTCGCCGATGGCGCGGTTCACGGTCTCGTCATCGACCCGGATCCCGGTGCGCTCGGCCATCTGCTGTTGCAGGCGGATGAGCACCAGTTGCTCGAGCATCTGTTCGCGCAATTCCTGGTCCGCTGGCACTGGCTGATTCGCCTGACGCTTTTCATTGCGTATGCGCACCATGAGGCGGTGGAGTTCACTCTCGAGCACGACGTCCTCGTTCACCACGGCGACGATGCGATCCATCGTCTCGAAGGCTGCGACCCCGGTTGTCGCCGTGAACAGGCAAAGGATTCCTGCCAGGGCCGGCAGGTGCCAGGTCCAGCGGCGATGATGGACAGAGGTGGCTTGCTGTGTGCTCATGGGCCTCGCTGGATCACGGTGGGATCGAGTGGACGAAATGGGCGTGACCCGGGTCGGCCTAGAAGGTGGTGTCATAGCCCGGGATCTGGCGCTCGATGAAGGTTTCCGTTGCAGCACCGATTCCCGTCAGGCCCTTGAGTTCCAGCAGGAAGAAGTAGCCGGTGTCGAATTGGTTGAGCGTGTTGGTCACGTAGTGGCGGACGACCCCGCGCGCTGCCCAGCAGCAACTGTCGAACTCGAAGCCGCCCATGGATTCGATGGTCTGGCTGTCGCGCATCGAGTACACGACACGCCCGATGAAGCTGGCCGGCCCGTAGATGGGCCAACGCGTGGAACCCTCTACCTGTTCGATGGTGGCCCGGGTCGGCACCTGCGCGATGCCACGGCGCACACGGTAGCCCAGATTCAGGATGTGGTCGTTGTCCGGCGCATAGCGGAGCTCCAGGGTGCCGCGACGGGTCTGCGGGATGTGCGGGTCCCAGGTCAGGTTGCCGCCCACCCGCAGGTGCGGTGTCGGTCGCACGGACACCTCGCCCACGAACTCGGAGGACGGATCCACATCGCGCAAGGTTCCCGGCAGGGTCACGTCCTGCCGGTCGAGGTAGACGATCTGGCCGGCGCTCAGGCGTATCCGCTCTTGCCCGCCACGCCGATCGAAGACGCGCGAGGTGAGTGCGAAGGTGGCCTGATTGGCGTCGCCCACCCGGTCACCACCGACGAAGCGATCATCACGGAAGAGCTGCGCGAAAGTGAAATCGTGCAGGCTGGTGTCGAAGACCGGCAGGTGATCCTGGTTCTGCTCGCCGACGAAGAGATAGAACAGGCGTGGTTCGAGGGTCTGCACCTGGCGGCCGCCGAACCAGTCGAGTTCGCGCTCCAGAAACAGGCCGGAATCCAGACTCGCGATCGGAATGAAGCGCCCGGGCGCGGCGTCGAAGGTTGGGTCGCCGTGCAGCGAGTACTGGGTTGCACGCGCGCCGACACGCGGTGTGACGTAGCCACTCGCCGTGGCCCACGGCAGACTGAGGTTCACGGTGCTGTCCAGCCGGGCACCACTCACGCTGGCCGCGCGCGAGAAGTGATTGGCGTCCACCGCGACGTTCATGTTGAGCCGACGATTACCCCCGCGCAGCGGACTGCCGTGCAGCATGATCTGGGGCAGGCGCTTGTAGGGACCGGCCGCTTCCAGCGAGGGGTCCACGCTCTGGAAGTTCTGCACCCGGAACAGCCCGCCCCAGCCGCCTACGTTACCCGAGAGATCCAGTCGCTGTTCGAGGAACTGCTGCGAGGTAACCGCGAGGCTGTTGCCGAAGTCTTCGAAGTAGAACGGGTCGGATACCGATCGGTAGGTGAGCAAGGTCTGCAGGCGCTGATCGAGCAGGCTCTGCTGGTGGTTCAGCATGATCATCGAGCGGACATCGCCATCACGCAGTTGATCACCCGGCAACACCTCGACGTTCATGAGGCCGCGACCGGTCGGCAACAGGTAGCGATACTCACCGGTCAGCATGGTGCCGCGGGCACCCAGATGACGCGGCCCCATGGTCGCATCGCGGTCCGGTGCAATGTTCCAGTAGTACGGGACGGAGAGATCGAGGTCGTTCTTGCGCGAACTGCCGACGGTGGGCGTGAGAAAGCCGCTCTGGCGCTTCTCGGTGAGCGGGAAGCTCATCCAGGGGGTGTAGAACACCGGGACGCCCCAGGCGTGGATGCGCAGATGCCGCGCCTCGCCGCGTTCGGCCGCATGATCGATGGTGAGGCGCTCGACCCGTACGCGCCAGTCGGGGTTGTCGAAGGCGCAGGTGGTGTAGTCCGTGTCCTCGAGCTCCGTGATCTGGCG
>DNIF01000195.1 GCA_003485715.1 Gammaproteobacteria bacterium | reverse complement strand
GGGCTGCCGGCGGCGGCGGTCCGGTCGTAGCTGAAGCTGAAGCCTGAGATCTGCGGGAAACGGCCATCGCCCCCGACCCCGGTGACGGGGTTGATGCGCGAAACACCGTTCTCCAGGGCCGCGACCAGCGTGGCGACATCGACGTTGCCGATCACGGCCGTGGTGTTTGCGAAGGGCAGTACGGCGACCGCCTCACCCTGGGTGATGATCCCGTCCTGGTTATTGTCGAGGTCCTCGCGGATGCCGCCGCTGTTCTGCAGGCCGATGAGGGTATTGCCCGCCGTGAGGGCGCTACCGCCCGCACGCTGGACGGCCCAGAGCTGGGCATCGGCCACCAGATTGCCGAGATTGGTCTCTCGCTGGCGGATGACGCGCGGGCCGTTGGTGTTGCCCTGGCTGTGCTCGAGGAAGACCTCCGTAGTGCCGATCTGCTGGGCATTGGCCGCTGCGATGGCCGCCTGCACGGGGACGATGACCGAGCTCTGCAGCACCGGATCGGCCGTCACGCCCGCCGGTGAGGTCGGGGTGCTCTGATCGACCAGCACCGGATTGCCGGAGATGTTCACCACCTCGCCGTTGGGATCGAACTCGACATCCAGCTCGCCCACGTAGAGGTAGTCACCGGCCGTGGTCACCACGGCCACGTTGCGGCCGTCCGCGTCCTGCGCCGTCATGGGATACGGCCCCTGACGCTGGGCCAGGGTATTGCGGGCGTTGGCACTGTTCAGGAGCAGCTCGGAGCCGCCACCGGAGATGACGACGTCCACACCGCGCAACTGGGAGATGAGGTTGATCTCGTTGCCGATGGCCTGCAGATGAGTGGACAGGATGATCTTGTTGACGCCGGCGTTCTGCAGGGCGGTGATTTCGGCCTGGGCGGCGGCGAGCACCGAAGTGACCTGGACGGCACCCGGGTTCGAGACCTGCGGCAGGGTTTCGGTCATCAGACCGATGACGCCGTACTGGTGCGCACCCCGGGTGATGATGGTGCTGGAGGCGATACGACCGGTGTCGCGCAGGGCCTGCAGGCTGGCCTCACCGGTGAAGTTGAGATTGGCCCCGAGGAAGGGGGCCGGCGCGGTGGTCAGGCCCGGCCGGGTGTAGTTGTTGTAGAAGCTGATGAAGTCCGCGAGCACCGCCGGCCCGAAGTCGAAATCATGGTTGCCGAGGGTGATGGCGTCGTAACCGATCTCGCGCAACGCAATGGCGTCGAAGTAGGTGCGGCTGCCGAGCGGCCCGGAGTAGAGGCTCGCGTTGAAGGCGAGGCCGGGCAGGATGTTGTCGCCCGAGGAGAGGGTCAACTGATCGCGACCCGCGTTGGCCGCACGCATACCTTCCAGCGTGGTCTTGAAGAAGGCCACTCCGCCGAAGCCGGTGCCGTTGATGAGGCGGGATTCGCCGTCATTGTTATGGAAAATGGTGAGGCTTGCGGCGTGGGCCGTGCCGGCGGCGAGCGTGATCGCGGCGGCGAACACGGTGCGCGTGAAGGTGCGGGAGTTCATGGGTGGTCGTCCTCGGGCTCGGGATCCAGGAAGTAGCCCGCCAGACGCCCCCAATGCGAGGTTCTGCTGGCGAGAGGCCTCGGAGGCTACAGCTCGAATGTTGCGGTTTTATGACGACCCGCACAGATCGCCGGCGCGTGATGTGCTTTCAGGAGTCTGCCCTGGCCACCGGCGCGAGGGCCGCAGCCTCCCGGGCCGCAGCCAGGGCCGCCAGGCGCCCGATCACTCCGTAAACGTAGAAGCGGTTGATGCGGGCCTCGGCTCCGGCATCGGGATCCGGGCAGTTGCAGGCATCGGCAAAGGCGAGCGGCTCGAAACGCATGCCTGGGGCGTTGAGATTCTCGCTGGCGCTGCGCTCGGTGTGCACCCGATAGAAGCCGCCCACCACGTGGTGATCGATGAGATAGACCACCGGCTCTGCCGATGCCTGCTCGGCCCCCCAGCGCTCCACCGTGTAGACGCCCTCCTGGATGATGACGTTGCGGATCGGCTGGCCTTCCTTGGTGGCGGCCATGCGCGTGCGCTGTTTGCGATTGAGCTCCAGCACATCATCCGGGCTGCGCGCCGTCATCACACCCATGCCATAGGTGCCTGCATCCGCCTTGATGAACACGAAGGGCTCGCGCTCGATACCGTACTCGCGATATTTGGCCGCGATCTCGTTGATGAGGCCGGCAACGTTGGTCTGCAGGCAATCCAGGCCGTGGCTCTTGAGGAAATCCACCTCGCCACAGTTGCGAAAGAGCGGGTCGATGAGCCAGGGGTCCATGCCGATATGTGCCGCGAGACCCTGCGCGACACTGAGGTAGTGGCGAAAATGCGTGGACTTCAGCCGATTGCTCCAGCCGAGCTCCAGCGCCGGGGTCAGATATTGCGCAAGTCCCTCGAGGATCGGGGGTCGGCCACCGGAGAGGTCATTGTTCAGCAGCACCAGGCAGGGCTCGAAGTTGCCCACGCGCAGACGATCGCCGTGGCGTTCGATGCCCTCGATCCTCACCCGTCGGCCCGAGGGCGCCTCCACGGTCAGCGGCAGCTCCAGCTCGTTCGAGAACGACGCCACGCGCACTTCGCAGCCGCTGGCCTCCAGCAGATCCACGAGCGTGGCCACGCTCTCGAAGTAGAGCAGATTGCGGGTGTGGTTCTCCGGCACCAACAGCACCCGGCGGATGCATTGCGGGTAGCGTTCCAGGGCCGCCTGCAGCGCTTGCACGCAGAGGGCCTTGAAGGCCGGGTTCAGGTTATTGAAGCCGGCCGGGAAGAGATTGGTGTCCACCGGCGCGATCTTGAAGTTCGCGTTGCGGACATCGACCGAGGAATAGAAGGGCGCGGGCGTGCTGCGCCACTGGTCGCGCAGCCAGGCCTCGATGGCTGGTGCCTGTTCCAGCAGATGCGATTCGACCGCATGGGGCGGGCCGACCTGGGCGGTACACAGGGACGGGACTGGGCTGTCGACGGACAGGGTCATGCGCATGCTCCGGGTCACTGGGCCGGCCTTATAGCACGATGTGCCGGCGGGGTCGGGCGTTAGCCCTGGGCTACCGGTGGCGGACTGCGGTGCGAGGCGCCTCAGGTCACCGCGGCGAAATCGCCATACAGCGCCTGCAAGGCGGCGAGCGCGGCAAGCGCGGCCGTCTCGGTGCGCAGGGTGCGCGGCCCCAATGTCACGGTCTGATATCCCGCCTTCGTGGCCGCCTCCAGTTCCTGCGCGGCGAAGCCGCCCTCCGGCCCCACCAGGAGTGTGATCGCAGGCAGCGGGCGGGCCAGTGGCGGTAGTCCATTGCGCGCGCTGAACGCCAGCAGCAGGCCACACGCAGGGGACGGACCCGCGAGCCAGGCGGGCAGCAGCATCGGCTGCACCACCTCCGGCAGGTGGTTGCGGCCGCACTGTTCGCAAGCGGCGATCACGATCCGGCGCCAATGCTCGAGCCTGCGCTCGGTGTGCTCGCCGCCGCGCAGGTTGATCACCGTGCGCTCGGCCACCACCGGCACGATGCGCGTCACACCCAGCTCCACGGCCTTCTGCAGGGTGTAGTCCATGCGTTCCCCGCGCGAGATCCCCTGCACCAGGGTGACACCCAGCGGGCTTTCGCGTTCGATGACCCGCTGCGCGCCCACCTCCACCCGCGCCCCCTTGCGATGAACGTTGAGCAGACGCGCGGGGTACTCCCCACCCCGGCCGTCGAAGAGCAGCAGTTCGGCACCGGGCCTCAACCGCAGCACCGAGTGCACATGGTGCGCCGCTTCGTCAGGCAGATCCGCCTGCGCATCTGGCAGAAGCGGCGTATCAACGAATACTCGCGGGATGCGCACGAAATACCTCTCAGTCGGCCGTTGCGAGATCGATGCCTTCGTGGGCGACCGCGACCATCAGATCGATGTCGTCCTCGCTTACCACATAGGGCGGCATGAAATAGACGACTGTCCCGAGCGGGCGCAGCAGCACGCCACGCGCGAGGGCATGCCGGTAGACGCCGAGACCGCGCCGTTCACGCCAGTCATAGGGTGTGCACGTCTCGCGATCACGCACCAGGTCAATGGCAGCGATGAGTCCGGTCTGCCGTACATCACTCACGTGAGGATGGTCCGCCAGCGGTGCCAGACGCTGTGCGAGGTGTCGGGCGAGCAGGCGATTACGCTCCAGCACCGGCTCGGCGGCGAAGATGTCGAGGGTGGCGACGGCCGCCGCACAGGCAAGTGGATTCCCGGTGTAGCTGTGGGAATGCAGGAAGGCACGGCCGGCGCGCCAGTCGTCATAGAAGGCCTGATAGACCGCATCGGTGGTGAGCACCGCTGCGAGCGGCAGATAGCCACCCGTGAGCCCCTTCGACAGACACAGGAAGTCGGGTGTGACGCCGGCCTGTTCACACGCGAAGAGCGTGCCCGTGCGCCCGAAGCCGACGGCGATCTCGTCCGCGATGAGATGCACGCCGTGGCGACGACAGGCGGCCGCGGCCAGTTGCAGATAGCGTGGGTGATGCATGCGCATGCCGCCGGCGCACTGCACCAGCGGCTCGACGATGAGGGCAGCATATTCTTCCGCGCGCTCGGCAAGCCGGGCCTCGAGCGCGGCGGCGGCGGCGATCGCGGCCTGTTCGGCATTCATTCCCGGTGCTGCGGCCGAGGCATCGGGCGAGGGCAGGAAATCCACCGGCATCAGGAGCGGCGCGTAGGTCGCGCGATAGATGTCCACGCCGCCGACTGCGAGTGCCCCCAGGGTCTCGCCGTGGTAACTGTGGGTGAGCGCGAGGAAGCGCTTCTTTCCGGGACGGCCAGCATTCTGCCAGTAGTGAAAGCTCATCTTGAGCGCCACTTCGATCCCGGAGGAGCCGTTGTCGGCGTAGAAGCAGCGCACCAGCCCCGGTGGGGTGAGTGCGACCAGGCGTTCGGCGAGTTCCACGGCGGGGGCGTGGGTGAAACCCGCAAACATCACCTGTTCGAGTTGCGTGAGCTGATCGGCCACGGCACGGGAGATGCGCGGGTTGGCGTGACCAAAGAGGTTCACCCACCAACTGCTGATGGCGTCGAGATAGCGACTGCCATCCACTCCGATGAGCCAGGGGCCCTCGCCGCGCGCGATGGGCACCAGCGGGACTTCCCCCGCGTGGTCCTTCATCTGCGTGCAGGGATGCCACAGGCAGGCGAGGTCGCGCGCGCGGAGCGCCGCTGCACGCGCATGGTGCTCGGACCCAGGGCTGAGTTCACCGGGCTGCATGGACGCGATGCGCTCGGCAGGTTTGGGCGCGGTGGAACGCGGACGCAGGAACTGTGGGGGCGTCGGTTTGGCAATCACACGGTGCTGGCGCAACAGAGGTTGGCCCCACCGTGGCCGTCCACCAGCGGTGGCGACCGCGCCGGCGATGGTTGCGGCTCAGACGGTGCCGCCGGAGACGATCTCCAGCGCGGGGCGCTGATTGGCCAGGGCGGCGATGAGTTGGTCCTCGAGTTCGATGCGCTCGGCCAAGCGCTCACCGAGCACAGACAATGCGGCCGGCAGTCCGGGAGGAAGGGCTTCATCCTCGCGCGTGTCGTAGCGCTCGGTGAAGTCCACCACCTCGCTCGTGATCTCGGCAATGCGCGGATAGTTGCGCAGGGCGACCTCGAGCACGCTTCGCCGACGCTCGGTGCCGTCGGCCACCCGGGCGTAGAGACCGAAGTGCGCTGAGGCGATGTAGTCCGTGAGCACCTGACGGAACTCCTCGAAGTCCGCCCGATCCGGGGGCGAGTGATAAGGCTCGACCCCGGAGACACGACACAACAGGACTAGCATCTCCTGGCGCTCGGCCAGCATGTGCTCGATGACTTCGCGGGTCTGGCCGCGACGATCGGTTTCGGTAGCGCTCATGGGTGTCTCCCGTGCAACTGGCTGGCGCGCGTAAAAGCACGCTTCTGTCATCGGATGATTCCACAGTTTCTTGACCGGGTCATGACCTGTACCAGCCAACGGCTGACCAAACCCTGCTTCTGGCTGGCGTGATCCGGACGCACCGACGGGCAGCCCAAGGATGCATGGATGCGGTCGCTATACTGCCGGCGTGAACATTCCCGGCTACCAGATCATCGCGCCAATCGGCCAGGGCGGCATGGCGACGGCGCTGCTTGCCGTGCAGACATCACTCGGGCGCAAGGTGGTGCTGAAGCTGCTCGATGCGCGCGCGAGCATCGGTTCGGAGAACGTCGAGCGCTTCCTTAACGAGGGGCGACTTGTCGCCTCGCTGTCACACCCCAACATCGTACACGTGTACGACGTCGGTATCGCCGATGGCCGCGTGTACCTGTCGATGGAGTACATCGAAGGCGGAGACCTCAAGGCGCGTCTAGGTCAGCCACTGCCCCCGCGCGAGGCGCTGGAGATCATCCGCCAGGTGGCCTTGGGCCTCGAGGTCGCCCACCGCGCCGGCATCGTGCATCGCGACGTGAAGCCGGCGAACATCCTCTTTCGCAAGGACGGCACCCCGGTCCTCTCCGATTTTGGCATCGCCAAGCGGCTGACGGTCGACCAGGATTTGACCTCCACCGGCGTCTTCCTCGGTTCGCCAAACTACATGGCACCGGAGCAGGCGCAACAGGGTGCGGTGGACGGACGCGCGGACATCTACGCGCTGGGCGTTCTCCTCTGCGAGATGCTCACGGGCGCGAAGCCCTACCAATCGGACTCCGTGCTGGAAGTCATCCTGAAGCACCGCAACGAGCCGGTGCCGCGTCTGCCGGGTGAACTCGCGGTCTATCAACCGCTGCTCGATCTCATGATGGCCAAAAATCGCAACCAGCGATTTCGCGACTGCGACAGCATGGTGCACTACATCCGCGAGATTCAGGGACGCGAGAGCCCGACCCTGACGGCCCTGCCGCAGGGCCTGCCGGCAGGTGCCCGCCGCCCGCACAGCCTGAGTCTGACGCAGTCACGGGCCATGGTCGGACGACGCCTGCCGAAGGCGCTGGTCGTTGGTCTGGTGGTCTCGCTCGGTTTCTTTCTGGGGGTGGAGGGCGCAGCCTGGGTACTCCTGCCTCCGTCCACGGAACTGCCAGCGCGCACCACCGTGAGGGCAAGCCCTCCCGTCGAACCGCCCGCGCCGCCAGAGGGGACCGTGGCCCCACCGGAGATCATCGAGGCCTTGGTCTGGCTGGGAAAAAAAAGCCTCCTGGAACACCGGCTGACCGACCCACCCCAGGACAACGCCTACCATTACTTCGCGCGCCTGCTGCACCTGGACCCCGAGCATCCCGAAGGGCTGGCCGGCATGCAGCGCCTGGCTGAGCGCTTCATCGTCCTGGCCGAACGCGAGATCGCCAATCGCAACGTCGCCCTGGCACGGGACTACCTCAACATCACGGAGCACCTGGACCCGGACAACCCGGCCCTCCCGATGCTGCACCAGCGACTGGAGGCAACGGCCAACGACGGCTGGTTCGGATGGCTGGCAGACGGGCAGCGCTGACCTTCGCCTGAAGGCCCGCGCGCTCCGTCATGCCCCACCCCCGTCATCCCCGCGCAGGCGGGGAACCAGTCTTTCAGGGCCCGGAGCGGACGGGCGTATCGGCGGGGGCGTCCGTGGCAATCCCTGCGGGGCGCGCGCCCGGCACGGCGGCGGGTCCTGCGGAAGCATCTGGCGCCGGGGCTGCCGCGGGCAGCAGGGCATCCACCATGGCGCGTACTGCCGCGAGCTGCGCGGCATCGAAGCGCTCCAGCACCTCGCGCGCCCGCTCGCGATCGTCTGCGGGTGTCGACGCACCTTCACCAGCATCCGCGACTCCAGCGGCGGCATCCGTGGTCTCCGCCGGGACCTCAGCGGCGTCGGAGGTCGCCGCCACCGCGGTCCCCGGTACATCCGCACGCCCCGGCGTTGCCACCAGCGACCCAGCGGCCGGCGGGGCGTCTCCACCACCCGCGACTGCGATCGCCTCGGCGCGCAGGGCCGCGCGCCGGTCCTCGGTAACGGGCACGGCCGTATCGTCCACGAGCTGCCCGCGATGGAAAACGAGCACGCGCGGGCCGTTCACCCGATCCGAGCGGTACCAGCCTGGTGGCTGACCCGAGAACTGGGTGGTGCCGGTGCGGGGGTCCTGCCATTGGTAGAGCAGCTCGCCGCTGACCGGCCTCGAAAGACAGAGCAGCACAGCCAACACGGCACAGGGACCTGAGCGCAGGGGCAAAAGTGGGGAGTTACGAAACATTGGCCGGAGTATAGCTGCGCCCTGCCTGCGCTCCGGCCGAGGCGGCCACGCAGCAAGGAATTGCGCCGCCAGCGCCGCACCCCTACATTCGCGCGCCTGCTCGCTTTCCGGAAGTCTGCCTCATGGCCACCAGTACCGAACGCGTCCGCACCTTCCTGCGCAGCCTGGCGGCGCGGGAGGCGCGCTTCCTGCGATTCGAGCTGCCGGATCTCCACGGCATCGCACGGGTCAAGGTGGTGCCGGTAAATCAGGCCGAGGGCTTCCTGCGCTCCGGCCTGAACATGTACGGCGGCACCGTGGCTCTCGACACGGCCTCCGCGATTGTCCCTGGCACCGGCCTGAACGAGGAGGTCTGCTACCGCGACCAGATCCTCCTCGCCGACCTCGACACCCTCGCGCCGGTGCCCTGGCTGCCCGGTACCTGGAAAGTGATCTGCGATGCGCACTGGAGCGCAACGGAGGCCATCGACGCGGCCCCCCGGCAGGTGCTGAAGCGGGTGCTGGCCAGCGCCCGCGCGCTGGGGGTCAGCGTCGTCTTTGGCCACGAGTACGAGTTCTACCTGCTCGATCCTCGCACCCGCGAACCCCTCTTCGGCGGCGTGCACATCTTCAACGCGACCCGCAACCATCACGTGCCCTTCCTCGACACCCTGCTCGAGCAGTTGATGGCTGCGGGCATCGACGTCACCACCCACAACTGCGAGTACGCACCCTCGCAGTTCGAGGTGAACTTCGCCCCGACCGAGGGGCTGGCGGCCGCGGACAAGGCCTTCACCTTCAAGAACGCGGTCAAGGAACTGGCCCATCGGGCCGGGCTACTGGCGAGCTTCATGTCCAAACCCGCCGCGGGCCTCGCCGGTTCGGGCGGCCATGTGCATGTCTCGCTGAAGGACCTGCGCACCGGCAAACCGTTGTTTCACGACACCCGCGCCCGGCGGCCCGGACCCAATGCCGCCCTCGCCGCCTTCACGCAGGGCATGCTCGATCACGCAGCAGCGGTGACTGCGCTCGCCGCACCGACCCCCAACTGCTACCGGCGCTTCCGCCGGCACACCTTCGCGCCCTCGAACGTGGGCTGGGGTATCGAGGATCGCTCGGCCTTCGTGCGGTTGAAGGCACTCGGGACGCCGGCGGCACGCCCGGAGTTGCGGGCCGCATCGGGACTGTCGAACCCCTATCTGTCGGCGGCAGCCGTCCTCGCCGCCGGTCTCGCGGGATTAGCAGCCCAACGGGAATTGTCACCGGCCAGCGAGGGGCTCTGTGAGATGAACGCCGGCCTGCCCGCACTGCCTGCCGACCTCTCCTCGGCCCTGACCGCGCTCGCGGCCGACACCTTGCTCGTCGAGGCCCTGGGCCCTGCCTTCGTCCACAGTTTCTGTACCGTCAAGCGCCATGAACTCGCCCGTCTGGCGGAGCACGTCTCTGACTGGGAACGGAACGAGTATCTCGAGGTGTACTGAGGCCCCGGGCCAGCATCGCCAACGGTGCCCGTGTGCACCAGACAGGGGCAGCACGTACAGTCGTTGCCCCATCATCGGCCACACTGAGGACGCACGTCATGATGATTGCCGCCGCCGAGGAATTGCTGCGCAGCATGCGGGTCCTCGCCGAGCGCGGTCTGAACGTGGGTGCGGCCGGCAACGCCTCCGTTCGCATGCCGGACGGATTGCTCGTCACTCCCTCCGCCGTGCCCGCGGAGCGGCTCGCGCCCGAACTTATGGTGCATCTGGACCAGCAGGGCGAAGTCCTTGCACCCCTGGGTGGGCGTCCCTCGAGCGAGTGGCGCATGCACCGCGACATCTACGCCGCGCGACCGGAGGTCGGAGCCATCGTCCACACGCACTCCCCAGCCGCCACCGGCGTCGCCTGCACCAGGCAGGACATCCCGGCCTTCCACTACATGGTCGCGCGCCTCGGTGGGAGCGACGTGCGCTGTGGCAGCTACGCGACCTTCGGCACCCAGGCACTCTCGGATGCGGCGCTCGCGGCCTTGGCCGGGCGGCGCGCCTGTCTGCTCGCCAACCACGGCCAGGTCGCACTGGGGCGTGACCTCCCTGAGGCCCTCGCGACCGCACTCGAACTGGAGGCCCTGGCGCAGCATTTTCTGTTTGCGCTCGCTGCCGGCGGACCGGTGCTGCTCACGGCGGCGGAGATGGCGGAGGCCCTGGCGCGCTTCACCGATTACCGGCCCGGGCTCCTGCCCGCCCGCGACTGAAGAAGCGCCGCTGCCAGCGCTTGCCCGACTGCGGGCCTGCCCCAATACTTGCATGTGCGCCCTTGAATCGCGGCGCGCATCCCGCACCCGCCCTACTGGAGCCACACCGTGCAGCCATCGGCCGCCGACCACCGCACGCCCAGCCTGGAATTGCTGCAGCGGATCATGACGGAAGTCGCTGCGGCGCGCAGCCTCGAGGAGGCCCTGCGCATCGTGGTCAGGCGGGTGCGCGAGGGGCTTACCACCGAGGTCTGCTCGATCTACCTCTCCGAGGACGGCGAGAACTTCGTCCTCATGGCGACCGAGGGGCTCAATCCAGCGGCCGTGGGCCGGGTGCGCCTGCACCGCTCCGAGGGCGTCACTGGCCTCGTGGCCGAGCGGCGCGAGCCCGTGCACCTGTCCCGCGCCAGCGAGCACCCCCGTTACAAGTACTTCCCGTCGACCGGCGAAGAACGCTGCCAGGCCTTCCTCGGCGTGCCCATCATCCACTTCGGTCAGGTGCTCGGGGTGCTGGTCACCCAGCAGCAGGAGGAGCGGTTGTTCAGCAAGAACGACACCGCCTTCCTCGTCACCATCGCCGCCCAGTTGGCCGGCGGCCTGCAGCATGCGGCCGCGACCGGCGGTCTGAAGCAGCAGCTCACCCGCCGCGGCAGTGCCGTGCGCTACGCCGAGGCGCTGTGCGGGACCGCCGGGATCGCCATCGGCACCCTGGTGGTGGCCTTCCCGGAGGCGGATCTGAACGCCGTGCCCGACCGCGAGGGCGGGCCAGTCGCGGATGAGGAGCGGTTGTTCCTCGACGCGGTGGCCGCCGTGCGCGGCGAGATCGAGCACGCCACCTCGCGCATGACCACCCTCATCAAGCCGGAGGAGCTCGCCATCTTCAACGTGCATGCGATGCTGCTGCATGCCGACGGCCGGCTGGTCACCGAGGCGCTGGAGCGCATCCGCGGCGGTCAGTGGGCCCAGGGCGCGCTGCGCGACACCTGGTCGGCGAATGCCCGCATCTTCGAGCAGATGGACGAGGGCTACATCCGCACCCGCGCCGAGGACATCCGCGACATCGGTCGCCGCGTGTTGCAGAAGCTGCAACGGGCGAGCAGCGAACCCAAGGTCTATCCGCGCCGCACCATCCTGGTCGGTGAGGAGATCTCCATCGCCCAGGTGGCAGAGGTGCCCTCCAAGCGCCTGGTTGGTCTGGTGTCGGTGCGCGGCTCGGCCTATTCGCACACGGCGGTGCTGGCCCGAGCCCTCGGCATCCCGGCCGTGCTCGGCTTCGACGACCTCCCCCTGGGGCGGCTGGACGGCGAGGAGGCCGTCATCGACGCCAATCAGGCGCGACTCTTCATCGCTCCCCCGGCCAGCGTGCTGCAGGAGTTCCGCCGGGCGCTGCGCGAACAGGAGGCCATCGGGCGCGAACTCGCCGAGCTGAAGGACCTGCCCGGGCGCACACGCGATGGTCGGCGCATCCAGCTCTACGTGAACACCGGCCTGCTGTCGGATATCTCCCCCACACTGGGCAGCGGCGCGGACGGGGTCGGCCTCTACCGCACGGAAGTGCCCTTTCTGGTGCGGGACGCCTTCCCGGACGAGGACGAGCAGGTCGAGGTCTATCGCCAGGTGCTGGAGGCCTTCGCGCCGCAGCCGGTGCACATGCGCACCCTGGATGTGGGCGGAGACAAGCCCCTGCCCTACTTCCGCTACGAGGAGGACAACCCCTTCCTCGGCTGGCGCGGCATCCGCGTGACACTGGATCACCCCGAGATCTTCTCCACGC
>DNIF01000260.1 GCA_003485715.1 Gammaproteobacteria bacterium | reverse complement strand
TCCCGAATGAGCGCCGCGAACTCGTTGCGCTCGGTGAAATCCTGGCCGCCGAGGCCTTCGAGGCCACGGGTTCGGCGCTTACCCTCGCCCTCGGCAAGGACATCTCCGGCCAGCCGGTGGTGGTGGACCTCGCGCGCATGCCGCATCTGCTGGTGGCGGGCACCACCGGCTCGGGCAAGTCGGTGGCACTGAACGCCATGATCCTGAGCCTGTTGTTCAAGTCCACGCCGCGTGACGTGAGGCTCATCATGATCGACCCGAAGATGCTGGAGCTGTCGGTCTATGACCGCATCCCCGCGCTCCTCGCGCCGGTCGTCACCGACATGAAAGAGGCGGCCAACGCCCTGCGCTGGTCGGTGGCGGAGATGGAGCGCCGCTATCGCCTCATGGCCGCGGTCGGGGTGCGTAACCTCGCGGGCTTCAACCGCAAGGTGGCCGATGCCGAGGCGGCCGGCACACCCATACCGGACCCCATCGCGGTGAAGCGCGGCGAGACCAACCCGGCCGCACTGGATCATCTGCCGCAGATCGTGGTGGTCGTCGATGAACTCGCCGACATGATGATGACGGTGGGCAAGAAGGTGGAAGAGCTCATCGCCCGTCTCGCCCAGAAGGCGCGTGCCGCCGGCATACACCTCATCCTCGCCACCCAGCGCCCCTCGGTGGACGTCATCACCGGGCTCATCAAGGCCAACATCCCCTCGCGCATCGCCTTTCAGGTGTCCTCGCGCATCGACTCCCGCACCATCCTCGATCAGTCGGGTGCCGAGGCCCTGCTCGGTCACGGCGACATGCTCTATCTGCCCCCGGGCACGGGCCTGCCTTCGCGTGTGCACGGTGCCTTCGTATCCGACGCCGAAGTGCACCGGGTGGCCGATTACCTGCGGAGCCTCGGCACGCCGGAGTACGTGGATGCAATCCTGTCGGGCAGCGATGACTCCGATGAGGTCGGCGGAGTCGGCGGGCCCGGCGTGGATGGCGGTGGTGCCGCGGATGCCGAGGCCGATCCGCTCTACGATGAGGCCGTGCGCATCGTCACCGAGTCCCGTCGTGCATCGGTCTCGGGTGTCCAGCGCCGGCTCAAGATCGGTTACAACCGCGCGGCGCGGCTGGTGGAACAGATGGAGCGCGCCGGTCTGGTCGGGCCCTTGCAGTCCAACGGCTCGCGCGAGGTCTACGCCGGGCCGCCGCCGGACGACCGCGACGCCTGATCTGGCGGGCACGGTGGGCGCATCGCCCTCACGCCATCGTGGCGTTGAACACCGCGGCACGGAAGACCTGATCTCCGGCAGGGTTCCTGCGCGAGAAACAGGCTGAGGTAGCGAACCGAATGCATCCACCCGGAGTCCCTGTCGGCATGAAACCGACTACGCACGCCCCGTTGTTCACCCTCACGCCTGCCTTCGGATGTGGAGACACGGGGGCTCGGTCGTGAGCCGGATCTGGTCTCGAACATTGCTCGCCGTCATCGTCGTGATCGTGATGGTTCCGATCGTCGCCGGCGGCTGGCAACTGCTCCTGCCCGGGATGCGTGACCAGCCTGCCACGCAATCCCCGACACCGGAGCAACGGATCGTGCTGCCAGGTCCCCGTGAACGGGGCGATGTGGTGCTGGAGGAGGCGCTCACCCAGCGCCGTTCGGTGCGCAATTTCGCGGCGTCTCCCCTGACGCTGGATATGGTCGGTCAACTGCTCTGGGCCGCCCAGGGCATCACCGCCCCCTGGCGCGGGCTGCGCACGGCCCCTTCGGCCGGTGCCACCTTTCCGCTCGAGGTGGACGTGGTCGTGGGGGAGGGGGCGGTCGTCGGCGTCGCGGCTGGTGTCTATCGCTACGTCCCCGCCGGCCATCGCCTGGAGGCGCGGGCCGCGGGCGACCGACGCGAGGCGCTGGCCGCTGCCGCCCTGGGGCAGCCGTGGGTCGGAGACGCACCCATCACGATCGTCATCAGTGCGGTCACGGCACGCACCACTGCGCGCTACGGTGAGCGCGGCCACCGTTACGTGTTCATGGAGGCCGGTCACGCCGGCCAGAACGTGCTGCTTCAGGCCGAGGCGCTCGGGCTCGGCTCGGTCCCGGTCGGCGCCTTTCGCGATACGCAACTCGCGGCGATCCTGGAACTACCCCGCGAGGAGGTCCCCCTGTACCTGCTGCCGGTCGGGCAGCCCGCGAGGTGAAGCGTGTTCGAGTTGCATCTCATTCTTGCCGACATCGGCCTCTTCCTGCTGCTGCTCGCCGTGCTGAGCGGGGTGCTACTCACGGCGGCCAGGCGTGTACCCTTTCTGGCCCGACGTTACCCATTGCTCGTCTGGACGCACCTCGTCAGCGGGGTGTTGGCGCTCGTGGTCTATCTGCTCACCTATTTCCTCGCCCCAACCCTGTGAAGGCGGACTATCGATGTTGAAATCATGCGGCGTGCACTCGACTGCACGGCCTGTCCCCCACGGAGAGTGCTCCGCGCAACTGCACGGCACCTGGTGGCTGTTCCTTGCCCTTGCACTGTTTGCCGTGCTTCCCGCAAGCGGCCGGGCAGAGGACGGCCCGGGCCGTCTGCGCGCCTTCCTGAGCGATCTGCGCACACTCGAGGCCCGCTTCGTGCAGCAGCGCTTCGACGAGGCCGGTACAGCCGTCGAGCGTTCGGAGGGCACCTTCAAACTGGCACGCCCCGCGCGCTTCCTGTGGGATTACGCAACGCCGTTGCGCCAGCAGGTGTTGTCGGATGGCCGCGAGGTCTACATCCACGACATCGAACTGGAGCAGGTGACGGTGCGCTCGCTGGATGCAGCGCTGGCCGGGAGCCCGGCCGCACTGCTCGGTGCCGAGGAAGACATCGATGCACTCTACGAGCTCTCGGAGCTGCCGCCCGAGGAGGGACTGACCTGGGTCGCCCTTGCGAGCCGCGATGCGGAGGGCGACTTCGCCGGCGTGCGGCTGGCCTTCGACGCGCGCAGCCTCAGGGTGATGGAACTCGACGACAACTTCGGCCAGCGTACGCGTATCGAGTTCTCCGACGTGCGGGTGAACGGACCCATCCAACAGGGTATCTTCGAGTTTCGGCCGGCACCCGGTGTGGATGTCGTCCGCGGGGACTGAGCACCTCGGGAGGTCCTTGGCTCGCCGGCAGCGTGGTGCGGAACGGTTCAACCGGTCGTCCTCGCACATCCTGCATCTTCCGTCATCCCCGCGCAGGCGGGGATCCAGTGTGGAGACGGGTGTCGGCGTCTGAATGAGCCCGGGACCGTGGCACGCTGAGCACGAGGATCCAACGACGGCAATGTCACACCCGGACGCAGGGCTTCCTGTCCCACTCGCCGAGCGCATGCGCCCGGCGGAAGTGGATGCGCTCCTCGGTCAGGAACACCTGCTCGGGCCCGGGCGCCCTCTGCGGCTTGCCATCGACAGTGGTCGCCTGCATTCGATGGTTTTCTGGGGCCCGCCTGGCACGGGCAAGACCAGTCTCGCGCGCCTCATCGCCACTCGGGTGTCGGCCCGCTTCCTTACGATTTCGGCGGTGCTTGGGGGTGTCAAGGAGATCCGGGCCGCCATCGACCAGGCCAGCGCAGCGCGTCAGCAGGGTGTGCCCAGCGTGCTCTTCGTGGACGAGGTGCACCGCTTCAACAAGGCACAACAGGACTCCTTCCTGCCGCACATCGAGGACGGCACCGTCATCTTCGTCGGTGCCACCACCGAGAACCCGGCCTTCGAGCTCAACTCCGCCTTGCTTTCCCGGCTGCGGGTCTACGTGCTCAAATCGGTCTCCGTGGCGGCACTGACGGATCTGCTGGGAAACGCCCTGACACGACTGGGCGAGGATGCCGACCGACTCACGCCGGAGCAGCGCGAGCGGTTGGCCCGTGCCGCCGATGGTGACGCCCGACGGGCGCTGAATCTGCTCGAGATCCTGCTCGACCTGGCCCCGAATGGCGCGATCAGCAATGCACTGCTCGATGGCGTGCTCGCGGGTGGCACGCGTCGCTTCGACAAGGGTGGTGACGCCTTCTACGATCAAATCTCGGCCCTGCACAAGTCGGTGCGCGGATCCGATCCGGACGCCACCCTCTACTGGTATGCACGGATGCTGGATGGCGGCGTGGATCCGCTGTATGTGGCCCGGCGTGCGGTTCGGATTGCCTCGGAAGACATCGGCAATGCCGATCCGCGTGCACTCCCGCTGGCGCTCGCGGCCTGGGAAACGCAGGAGCGCCTCGGTAGTCCGGAGGGTGAACTCGCGGTAGCACAGGCACTGGTATATCTGGCCTGCTGCGCCAAGAGCAACGCCGTCTACCAGGCCTTCAACCAGGTGCGAGAGCTGGTACAGCGGCAGGGGAGTCTGGAGGTGCCGCTGCATCTGCGGAACGCGCCCACCCGGCTGGCGGGCAGCCTTGGCCATGGCTCGGGTTACCGCTATCCGCACGATGAGCCGGATGGCTATGCGGCAGCAGTCGACTATTTGCCCGAAGCGCTCGCTGGCCAACGCTGGTACACGCCCAGCGGGCGGGGTCTCGAGCGGCAGATCGCCGAGAAGCTGGCCCGCCTGCGCGAGCGGGACCGCGTCGCTCGCGCAGGGGAGTGCGACCGGCCCTGAAGCTCTGCGCAGGCGACCCGAGACACCCCTCAGCGTTGCTCAGGTACCCAGGCATCCACACGTGCAAGCTCCGAGGCCATCAGTTGCGAGCGCTCGAGTTCGCGCTTGACCTCGTCTTCGGACTTGAAGGCCCCGAGCTGGCGGGGCGTGCGCAGTTGGTAGTTGACCTCCGACATGATGCGGGTGATCTCCGCCCCGTGCTCGGGCGGGATCGTCTGGCGGCGCAGGCGTCGCGTCAGTCGATCGTGCAGCTTCGCGGTGGCTTTGCGTACTTCCTCCAGTTCCGCATAGACCGGTTGCATGCTGGCGATCAGGCGGTCCAGTTCCTCGGCCTCACGTTGGCGCCGGGCCTTTTGCTCGGCCTCGAGTGCACGCGCCTCGGCGCGCAGATCCGGCGCGGGGGCTGCTGCCTCCTGTGCGCCCGGTTCCGCCTCACCACCGCAGCCTGCGAGCACCGCCAGCAGGGCGATGGCGAGCCCGTGCGAGGCACGCCTGGGGCCGTGGGATGGATAGTTGCTGTGCCGCATGGTCATCGGGTGGCTCCTGTGTTTCCGTTCGATTGCTCAGGCACGCGACTCCGGGGAGTCCTGCCGTGCTTCGCGAGTGGGCGCGGTGCGGTCATGCGAGCCGTGGTTGACCCCGGGGCCGCGGTCAACCGCTGCGGCAGCCGCCTGGGCAGAGTCCAAGGCAGAGTCGAGGGCGATTGCAATGTCATCACCGCCCGGCATGGCCTGCGCGAGGCTGCGACGCCAGGCCCCGGCCCCGGGTTCCCGGTGGAAGAGCCCGTGCAGAGGGCGGAGCAGGGCGCGGGTCGTGGCCCCGCGCCCCAGGGCGCGGTTGGCGTAGTCGGCGTAAGTCGCCAGCGCCGCACGGCGACGAGGCCCGCGATCGAGGGGGTGCCGCCCCGCAAGCGTGTCGTCCAGTTCTGCCAGAAGCCAAGGGTCATCCCAGGCGGCACGCCCGATCATCACGCCATGAATCTGGGTGAGGGCCGAATGCACGGCAGCGGCCGTGGTGAAGCCGCCGTTGATGGCGATCCCAAGCCCGGGAAAGGCACCGGCCAGACGGTAGACCACATCGTGCCGCAGTGGCGGCACGGTGCGGTTCTCGTGCGGACTCAAGCCGTGGAGCCAGGCCTTGCGCGCATGCACGATGAGGTAATCGGCGCCCGCGTCCACGACGCGACCGACGAAGTGCAGCAGATCCTCCCAACTGTCGCGATCGTCGATGCCGATGCGGGTCTTGACCGTGACCGGCACCCGACCCGCCGCCTCCCGCATCGCCCGGATGCAGTCGGAGACGAGCTCAGGCTCGCCCATGAGACAGGCCCCAAAGCGGCCATCCGTGACGCGGCTGCTGGGGCAGCCGCAGTTGAGATTCACCTCGGCGTAGCCCATCGCGATGGCGTGGCGCGTGGCCTGGGCCAGGGTATCCGGATCGCTGCCCCCGAGCTGCAAGGCGAGCGGCTGCTCGCGCGCGTCGAAACCCAGCAAGCGCTCCAGATCACCGTGCAGCACGGCCTGCGCCGTGACCATCTCCGTGTAAAGGCGCACGCCCGGTGCCAACAGGCGCATGAGAAGACGGAAGTGGCGGTCGGTGCGGTCCATCATCGGCGCGACGGACAGCCGCTCCGGGATGACCGGGTGCATTGGCGTCGGGGCAGGGCAGGGCTCTGGAGCAGGCATGGGTGTGCAGTGTAACTGCTGTGCCCGGTGTCGCATGTCCCGGTGGGGCCCCGAGCCTTCGAGTGGGGCGATCGGCCGAACCGCAGGGCGCCTGGTCAGACCCTCGCCCGGCCAGCATGAGGCACCGGAGTGCCCGCCTGTGTTTCAGTCGTTCTCCGCGAGGGCAAGACCGGGCTCGACACTCGATACGATCCGGCGGGCAACCCGCTCTGTCAGTGCGGGGATGCAGATCTCGAGAAAACGATAGACATAGCCGCGCAGATAGGCACCCCGCCGTACCCCGACATGCGCCGCGCAACTGCCGAACATGTGCTCTGCCGAGCGCTGTCGCAGGGACAGTTCACGCCCTGCCTCGAAGGCCATCGAGGCAATGATGCCGACACCCATGCCGAGACCGACATAGGTCTTGATGACATCGGCATCCAGTGCGGAGATGGCGATCTCAGGCTGCAGGCCCTGGTTCGAGAAGGCCTCATCGATCTGGTGACGACCGGTGAAGCCGTCGTGGTAAGTCAGGATCGGATGGCTCGCGAGCCGCCCCAGCGTGAGTGGGTCCTCATCGTCGAGCGCGTGCCCCCTGGGGACGACCACTGCATGATGCCAGCGATAGAACTCGAAGCCTGCGATGCCCGTCTGGCTTCTCAGCACCTCGGATGCGACCGCGACGTCCGCATCACCTGATAGAAGCATCTCTGCGCAATGCGACGGCGATCCCTGCAGCAGGACGACGTGCACCCTGGGGAACTGCCTGCGGAACTCGGTGATGACAGCGGGGAGGACGTAGCGCGCCTGGGTGTGGGTCGTGGCAATCCGCAGCCGCCCGCTGTCACCCGAGCTGAACTGATCGCACAAGGATCGGATCTGATCGAGCTCGGTCAGGACTTTGGCCGCTATGCCAAAGACCTGATCGCCCGGCTCGGTGAGCCCAAGCAGGCGTTTCCCCTTGCGTACGAACAGGGTGACGCCGAGTTCATCCTCGAAGTCCTTGATGTGACGCGAGACGCCGGACTGCGAGGTGAACAGCGCCGCCGCCACTTCCCGCAGGTTGTAACTGCGGCGCACGGCCTCGCGGATGATCCTGAGCTGCTGAATATTCATCGGGCATCAACGTCGGGCAGAGTCGTTCATCTGCCCTGTGCGATATCCGCCACCACTGCGGTGAGGTAATCGACCTCGGCCCGCGTGTTGTAGAAGGCGAGTGAGGCTCGCACACAGGATTCCAGCCCGAAACGGCGCAGAATGGGTTGAGCGCAATGATGCCCGGCCCGGACCGCAATGCCGGCCTGGTCCAGTCTGCGCCCGACCTCCTCATCACGGAGGCCGTCAAGCACGAAGGGGAGCACACTCGTGTGGTGCCGCGGATTGCCGATGAGTCGCAGCCCCTTGATGCGCGCCAGGGACTCACGCCCGTAGCGCGACAACTCTCCCTCATAGGCCTCGATCTGCGGCATCCCGATGCCATTCAGGTAGCGAATGGCAGCAGCAAGGCCGACGGCATCCGCGATGTTGCCGGTGCCCGCCTCGAAGCGCTCGGGTGGACCACGATAGATGGTCTCTTCGAAGGTGACGTCCTCGATCATGTTGCCGCCGCCCTGCCAGGGTGGGAGTTCCTGCAACAGTTCTTCACGGCCGTAGACCGCGCCGATGCCGGTCGGGCCGAACAGCTTGTGACCCGAAAAGACGTAAAAATCGGCACCAAGCGCTCGTACATCCACCGGCATGTGTGACACACCCTGTGCGCCATCGACTAGCACCAGAGCGCCGACGCGATGCGCAGCTGCAATCAGCTCTGCAACCGGCGTGACGGTGCCGAGCACATTGGAGACGTGAGCCACCGCGACAAGGCGTGTCCTTGCCGAAAGCAATTGCGGCAACTGTTCGAGCCTGAGGTCGCCACGATCATCCACCGGGAGCACCCGCAGGCGGGCACCGATACGCTGAGCCACCTGCTGCCACGGCACGATATTGGCGTGATGCTCCAGGTGTGAAACGAGGATCTCGTCGCCGGCGCGGATCCGCGTGCCGGACAACACCTGAGCGACGAGATTGATCGCCTCCGTGGCACCCCTGACGAAAATGATCTCCTGGGGCTTGGCTGCGCCCAGGAATGTGGCGACAACGGTTCTTGCGTCCTCGTAGGCATCCGTGGCCCGACGCGCGAGCTCGTGCGCAGCACGATGGATGTTGGAGTTCTCGGTCTGATAGAACTCGGTCAAGCGATCGGTGACCGCCCGGGGCTTCTGTGTAGTCGCACCGTTGTCCAGCCAGACCAATGGCCGACCATGCACCTTTGCGGACAGGATGGGGAAATCCGCGCGGATGGACTCGACGGCCAGGCCTCCGGTGAGCGGCCGCGGAACCTCAGACCGGGTGAGCGAAGGTTCGACTGCCTCCACGCCGCGTAGGCGCGGAATGAAGCCCTGATCGCTGAACTGCCTGAACGACGCCCCATCGACCGGGGGGAGCGCGAAAGGGGTCTGCAGGCCCGGCACAGACACAGCGCCGGACAGTGCCTGCTCAGCCAGTGTCTCTAGTCGACGCTGCGCGTCCTCTGCGCCATCGATGGCCTGGTTGAGCAGACCATCCAGAGCCACCGCCGCGAAGGGCGATGGGGCCTGCACCAGTCGCAGCGATTCCGCACCGACCAGCGATTCGAGGCGACGCTGCGCCTCCTCGGCGTCATCGATTGCCCGGGTGAGCAGCCCTTCCGGGGCCGTCTGGCCCAGGAAGGGAACATCCTGGGCCAGTCGCAGGGCCTCCGCACTCACGACCTGCGTCACCGGGGCCTGCGTCGCCGCGATCGGTTGCCGGACCTCCGGTGATCGCAGCAGGGACTCCGACGCGGACAGACCTGCCCGGAGCAGCTCATTGGCCAACTGTGTCAGCTCGGCCTCGGATGGAAAACTCAAGGATTGGTCAGCGGCCGGAGGCGGCATAGTCATGGTAGTAGTCCAGGGCGACGTCCTCGAGGATCGCGAGGGCATCCGGAGTCTGCACCGCGAGTGAGCAGTACAGGGCGATGAGGTAGGACGCCTCCGCGTTGTGGTTGATGCCCATGAAGCGGACCGACAGGCCAGGACTTTGCTCCCCGGGGAGGTTCGGTTGGAACAGCCCGACGACCCCCTGATGCTCGTCGCCTACCCGCAGCAGCAAGATGCTCGAGCGGCCACCGACCACCGGGATCTTGTCGGAAGGCACAATTGGTACGCCGCGCCAGGTGAGGAAATGCGCGCCGAACAGGCAGACGGTCGGAGGTGGGACGCCGCGCCGGGTGCACTCACGCCCGAAGGCAGCGACGGCCAGCGGATGCGCAAGAAAGAACGATGGCCGCTTCCAGACCTTGGTGAGAAGCTCATCGAGATCATCGGGCGTGGGCGGCCCGGACAGTGGCTGCAAGCGCTGCTCATCGGCCACATTGGCGAGCAGACCGTAGTCGGCATTGACCAGGAGCTCGCTCTCCTGCTTCTCCTTGATCGATTCGATCGTCAGCCGCAACTGCTCCCTGATCTGATCGTGCGGGCTCGAGTAGAGGTCGGACACCCGGGTGTGCACATCGAGGACGGTGGTGACCGAATTCAGGTAATACTCGCGTGGATTCTGGTCGTAGTCGGCGAAGGTGGTCGGCAGCTCGTCGGATTCATCCCGGTCGGCGCACGCCACCCGCAGCTCATGCGCATTGCTCACGTGGTTGAGCCGGTACACCCCGGCCTCTACCGGGATCCACTTCAGGAAATGCACCAGCCAGCGCGGCGTGATCGTGGAGAGCCGCGGGGTGGTCTTGGTGGAGTTCGATAGTTGGCGTGCAGCGGCGTCGCTCAAACTGAGACGCGGTGGCAAGGGACTGCTCATGTGCTTCCTCCGTGAATGGGTACGACTCGTTGATTGAGTGGCCGAGACCGGGTGGGTCAGGTCGTGCCGTTGTTTCCGTTCTCGCCCAGCGGCTGACGCAGTGCCGTGGCCTGGGAAATGCGACTGCCGGGCGGCACGCTGTGCGTGAGCCAGACATTGCCCCCGATCTGGGAGCCACTACCGATGGTGACCGGGCCGAGGATGGTGGCCCCTGCATAGATCACGACATCATCCTCGATCGTCGGATGACGCTGCGGCGACTCACCCTGATGGCTGCACATCGAACTCGTGACGCGGCGGGCGCCGAGCGTCACGGCTTGATAGATGCGCACCCGATCACCGATACGGCAGGTCTCACCGATGACGACCCCGGTGCCGTGGTCGATGAAGAAGGCACGCCCAACCTGGGCACCGGGATGGATGTCGATGCCGGTCGCGGAGTGGGCCAGCTCACTGATGATGCGGGCGACGAGTCGCGCCCCCAATCGATGCAGGACGTGCGCGACGCGCTGATGCAGCAGTGCTAGCAGGCCCGGATAGCAGAGCAGGACCTCATCCACGCTTTGGGCAGCCGGATCGCCATGGAACGCAGCGAGAGCATCCTCGTCGAGAAGGCGCCTGATCCCGGGAAGTGCCAGCGCAAGCTGCTCCACCATCTCGAGCGATCTCGCGGAGGGTGACGCAACGACTGCATCATGCTCCTGCCCGTCAAGTTCGAGCAGCACCTGCTGCCGCAACGCCCCGAGCGCGGCATGCAACTGGTGACCGACGAAAAAATTCTCCGACTCGTGCTGCAGATCCGAGGGTCCGAGGCGCATCGGAAAGAGCGCCCCACCCAGCCTTTGCATCACCTCGGCGATGATTGTGCGCGAAGGGAACTCGCGTGGACCGATCGTGGCTGCACGCCCTGTTGCCCGTCGCCACTCCGCACGGATTGCCGCCAGCTCGCTCACTACGCCTGCCAGATCCAGCGTGGCTGCGGGTGTGACCGGAGCGGGCGTGGAGAAGTCCACGGACTGTGCGGGCAACTGTGCGGACAGCATGGTGCGGATCTCCGGGAATGGAAGCCTGAGGATCAGTCCTGGATCCACGGTAGTCCCGCGTGACGCCAGCCGTTGCGGTGCCCGCGCTGCTGCAGGTCGTCGAGGTCACCCTCGAAGCCACCAATCACGTTGTAGATGTGGGCGAAGCCAGCCTGACGGGCGAACTCGACTGCGGCAGCCGAGCGCCTGCCGCTCCGGCAGATGAGCAGGATGAGCGAGTCCTTGGCTACCGTTGCCTCCAGTTCGCGCAGGAAACGCGGGTTGCGCACCATTGAGGCCCCGAACATCCAGGATACGTGCGCGGATCCGGATACGTGACCGACGAACTTGCGCTCTTCGGCCGTGCGGACATCGACAAGGACCGCCTTGCCCGCATTGGTCATGGCCCAGGCATCCTCCGGCAGGACACCGCTGCGTGCCCCCCCCCTGTGTCAGCGTAGT
>DNIF01000263.1 GCA_003485715.1 Gammaproteobacteria bacterium | reverse complement strand
CCTCGAGCTCCGTGATCTGGCGTGTGGGGTCGTCCTCGATGCGCTCTGCCGACCCGTGGCCGCCGGTTTCGCGCAGCAGGTAGCGGCCGCGCTCGAGTAGCGTGCGTTCCTCGTCAAGCCAGGCGCGCGCATGTTCGCCTTGCCAGGCAAGACCCTCGTTCCACATCCGTGCCGAGCCCAGCAGATCGATGATGCCGGCGGCATCATCGTGCACCAGCCGGTCACCCTTCAGGGCGAGGTCTTCCTTGGTGGCCTCGACGTTGCCGAGGAAGGTCTTGAGGCCGGGTTCCGCAATCTCCGCGTAGTCCGACTCAAGGATGAGCGAGCCCGGGATGTCCGGCACGCCGAGGTCTGGCGGTGCACCCATGATCGGAGCGACGGTACCCGGGACCGGGCAGCCGAGGCCCGTCTGCCCGGCCTGGGTGCCGGGACTGAGGGCTGACAGGCCGAGCGCGACCGGGAGGCAGCAGCGCCACCGGGCGGACCGGCCCGGGCGTTGGTGCGCGGGGCGGGGTCTCACGGGGAAGAGGATGCCCGCTCGGGCCCGGTCGCGCCACAGTGACCCGGGCCGGGTTCACACGGGCCGAGAGGTTCCGGGCCGAGAGCAGACGGCCGGGCTTGTCGCGCGCGTGCGCCGCTGGCGTAATCCGGTCCGGTCGCGCGCCATCACGGCGCCGTCGCCCCCCGTTCCCTGCCTTCCCCGATCCACGGAGTCCGCATGCGCATCGCGAGTTTCAGTCACGCCGGTCGGCATCGCCTGGGTGTAGTCGTCGGAGAGGAGGTCATCGATGGTGCCCACGACCCCTGCTTGCCCGAGCGGCTCGAGGTGCTGCTCGCCGCGGGCGCGAGCGGGCGCGCCGCCCTCGACCGTCTGCTCGCCAGTGACGCGCCCCGCTTTCCGCTCAGCGAGGTCCATCTGGGCCCGCCCATCGCGTGCCCGGGCAAGTTCCTCGGCATCGGCCTGAACTACGCCGACCACGTGGAGGAGACCGGCCTCGAACGCCCGGAGAACCCCACCTTCTTCAACAAGCAGGTGACCTGCGTGAACGGCCCCTACGATCCGATCCATCTGCCGCGGGTCTCGGAGAAGCTCGATTACGAGGGCGAACTGGGCTTCGTGATCGGCCGCCGCTGCCGGCATGTGCCGGTCGAGCGCGCCCACGAGGTGATCGCCGGTTATCTCATCGTCAACGACGTATCGGTGCGCGACTGGCAGCAGAAGGCACCCACCATGACGCTCGGGAAATCCTTCGACACGCACGGCCCCATCGGCCCCTGGCTGGTGACGACCGATGAGATCCCGGATCCGCAGGCCCTCGATTTCCGCACCACGGTCGATGGCGAACAGCGACAAGCCTCCAACACACGACACATGATCTTCACCTGCCGCGAGATGGTGGCCTTCCTTTCCACGGCCTTCACGCTGGAACCGGGGGACATCATCGCCACCGGCACCTGCGGTGGCGTGGGCGTGCGGATGAAGCCGCGCGGCTATCTCAAGCTCGGGCAGCGCGTGCGAGTGGAGTTTCAGGGGATCGGCTGGATCGAGAACGAGGTGATTGCGGAGCCGGAGCCCGCGGCGTGGGGGTGAGGGGCCGGCCGGAGGGTGGTTTTCCGAGGGCGGGCAATCCGGTACGTCGACGGCTCTGATTGTGCCAACTCGCACGGCAGGGCAGAGGACAGGACGGCCCTCGGTTTGTACCGGTAGCGAAGTCGATCAGGAGTCAGAGCCCACCTGGTATTGCTGCGGCATGGGCCGTGAGAGGTGCGGACAGATGAGGAAACCGCCGACTGGTTCCCCGCCTGCGCGGGGATGACGAGGGCCGCGCTGGGGATGACGAGGGCCGCGCTGGGGATGACGGCTGCCACCAACACTGTCCGGGGCTTGCCGGTACGCGCAGATGCGGTGGCCGAGCTTTGTTTCAGCTGCGGCGGTAGCGCACCCGCGTGCCCTGCGAGATGGAGAGTGCCATTTCGTCGGCCGTGATCTCGGGCGGGAAGTAGCAGCCCGAGATGTTGGCGGAGGCGAAGCTGGTGCCTTCGAGGTTGGCCCGACGGAAGTCGATGCCGCGCAGATCCGACATCCGCATGTAGCAGTCGGAGAGGTCCAGGCCGTCGGCCTCCAGCCCGCGCAGATCGATGCGCGAGAGATCGGTGCCGCGCAGGTCTATCTTCGCGCCCGCCGCGCGGCGGCGGTTGAACTCCGCCACCTGCTCTTCGCGCAGGAGCAGGAAGAGCGGGTCCTTGCTCATCGTTGGCTTGGCCATGCTTGCGCCTCCTGGCGTCGCGGGCTCGGCTGATCCCGCTCCGTGGAGGCTAGCGGCCGTGTCCGACACCCCCTTGAACCGCGAGCGTGAGCTACGCGGGCCTCGATCCGACCACCGCCTCAGGCGCGCGCGGCGAGGGCTGCGAGGATGCGGCCCGGTACGCCGGCGAAGTCTCCGTTGCTCATGCACACGACGCGATCACCGGGGCCGGCGGCCGCGCTCACGGCAGCCACCAGCGCCTCGTCCGTCGGCAGGCAGTGGGCGCGGGTGCCGAGCGGCGCCAGGCTCGCGGGCACGTCCCAGCCGAGTTCCGGTGGCGTGAGCACCCATACGCCATCCGCGTCATCCAAGGCCGCCGCGAGCTGCTCCTGATACTCACCGGCGCGCATGCTGTTGGAACGGAGTTCCAGCACGGCGTGCACGCGCCCGCCCCGGGTGACGGCGGCCTTGAGGCCGGCGAGGGTCGCGGCGATGGCCGTGGGGTGGTGGGCGAAGTCGTCGAGCACCTCGATGTCGCCCACCTGCCCGAGTGATTCGAGCCGCCGCCGCACGCCGCGGAAGCTCGCGCAGGCCTCCGCATAGACCTCGGGCGCGACGCCGAGGGTGCGCGCGGTGAGGAAGGCGGCGAGGGCGTTGGCCACGTTGTGCGTGCCCCGCAGGGACCAGTTCACGGTGCAGACCGCGCCGTCCGCCGTCTCGATCACGAAGTGCTGCCCGTCGGGCGCGAGCAGACGTGCTCGGGCATGGATTCCTTCCACACCGGCCGCCTCTGCACCCACGGCAAAGCGTTCGACCGGGGTCCAGCAGCCGCGAGTCAGCGTAGCCTCGAGGGCCGGGATGCCGG
>DNIF01000026.1 GCA_003485715.1 Gammaproteobacteria bacterium | reverse complement strand
ATGACAGTGGCCCGATGGTCTCACTCGGCCTCGCCGTACCGCTTTTCGACCGCGGTCGGGCGCAGCGCCAGCGCAGCGCGGCCGAGGCGGGCGCTTCGCGCAACGGCTATGTGCTCGCCTTGCGCACGGCCCGCGGTGCGGTGCGTGAGGCCTGGGAGGAGGCCAGCCGGCTCGCCGGTCTCGCCCGCGCCCGCCGCTCCGAGATCGAGCAGATCGCCTTCGCCCTGGTGGAGATGGCCGACCGTGGCTACCGTCAGGGGGAGATCTCGCTCATCGAACTGCTGGACGCCTACAAGAACGAGCACGACGGCCGCCTGCAGGTGCTGGACCTCGAGTCGGCCGCACGCACCGCGCAGCTCGAGCTCGAACGCCTGACCCGCGAGCGGCCGGGCTGAGTTGACGTTCGGCCCGCTGCGCCCGTTCAGCCGGATCCCGTGGGCGCGCCGGTGGCACGGTGCAGTGCCACCACGGCACGTGCGAGGCCGGCCTCGGAGTCCACATAGGCCTCGCGGCTCAGGATGAGCACCCGCTGGGCGTCGAGGATGTCGATGAAGGTGGCCAGGCCCTCGCGGTTGAGCGCGGCAAGCTGCTCGTAGGCCTGCTCGCTCGCCGCCACGGCACCCTCGAGCTCCCGGCGCCGATCCTCGGCGGCGCGGATGGCCACCAGTGCGTTCTCCACCTCGTTGAGTGCCGTGAGCAGCGTGCGCTGGTAGAGGGCCAGGGCGGCGTCGGCGCGCGCCCGCGCCGCTGCCACCTCGGCGCGCCGCCGGCCGGCGTCGAGCAGCGGCAGGTCCAGCACCGCGCCGAGCACGCCAAACAACTGGCCGGTCAGGGCGGTGGCGCTGCCGGTGCTGGCACTGATGCGTCCGGGCAGACGCAGTGTCGGGTAGAGATCGGCCACCTCCACGCCGATGCCGGATACGGCGGCGAGCAGGCGTGCCTCGGCGGCGCGCAGATCGGGGCGGTTGCGCACCACCATGGCTGGCAGTCCCGCTCCTGGCCCCGCACCGTAGATGGGTGGGTCGCCCTCGATCTGCGGCGGCGGGGTGATCTCGAGTTCACCGGCATGGGTGCCCAGCAGCACCGCGAGGGTGATCCTGGCATCGGTACGGGCTGCCTCGAGCAGGCCGCGCTGGGCACTGGTGCGCGCCGCATCGGCGGTCGCGCGCTGTACATCCATCCGGGCCGCGAGTCCGGCCGTGAAGCGTGCCTCGACGATCGCCAGGGTTTGCCGCTGCAGCGCGAGCGCGCGATCGAGCAGCTTCAACTGGGCGTGGGTGCGCCGAAACTCGATGTACTCCTCGACCACGCCTGCCACGAGCAGGCGACGGGCGTCAGCGAGATCGGCCACGCGGGCGTTCAGCGTGCCGATCGCCGCCTCGATGCGCCGACGCTGCCGACCGGTGAGATCGGGCGTGAAGGCGAGGGTGCCACCGATCCCCACTACGTCGAGGTCCCGCCCCGGGTCGCTGCGCGAGAACACATTGCCCTCGGCCAGTCCATCGACGATGGGATAGAGGTCGGAGCGCTCGGCACGCACGAGGGCTGCCGCCTCCGCCAGACGCGCGCTGGCGACGGCGAGATCCGGATTGGCGGCCAGTGCCTGGGCGACCAGGGCATCGAGGCGTGGATCCTTGAAGCCTTGCCACCAGGCGGTGCCTTCCACCACCGGCAGCTCGAGCGCCGTTTGCCAGGCAGCGGGCACCGGGATCTGCGGAGCAACCGGGTCGGGGCCCACTGCCGCACAGCCCCCCAGCCCGAGCAGCGCGGCCAGCAGACAAGGGAGTGCAGTCCTGCCCGGGCAGATACCCCTGCTGACGGACTGCCAGGGCACCAACCGAGGGCACCCTTCAGCAGCCGGTTGCACCACCTGGCTCACCGTGGCCTCGGCCTTCACGCCGCGCGCTCCATGCCTGGCCCAAGCTGCGTGCGTGCCTCGCGGAGTTCCTGTTCGAGGGTGCCGAGATTGTGATCGCGGGCCCGCCCCAAGCCCGCAAGGCAGACGTAGAGCGCCGGGGTCAGGAACAGGGTGAACAACCCGGCGATGCCGAGGCCGCCGAATACTACCCAACCGATGGCGAGGCGTGCCTCGGCCCCGGCCCCGCTGGCGAGCACCAGCGGCAGGGCGCCGATGACGGTGGACAGGAGCGTCATCATGATGGGGCGCAGGCGGATGCAGGCCGCCGCGTGGATCGCCTCGCGCACGCTCAGACCCTGACTGCGCTGTTGATCGGCGAACTCCACCACCAGGATCGCGTTCTTGGCCATGAGTCCGATGAGCATCACCAGACCGATCTGCGAGTAGATGTTGAGCGAGATGCCGGTGACATCCAGCGTGAAGATGGCGGCGGCAAGCCCGAAGGGTACGCTGAGCAGCACGATGAGCGGGCTCAACAGGCCCTCGAACTGTGCCACCAGCACCATCGCCACGATGATCAGCGCGAACAGGTAGGTCAGATCGAGATCGCCGCGCGTTTCCTCCAGGGCCTCGGCCTTGCCCTGCAACACAAGCTCCAGCGTGCTGTCGAGGGTCTGCGCGGCGAGCCTTCGGATCTCCTCGATCGCCTCGCCCAGCGCCACGCCCGGGCGCAGATCGGCCTCGACTTCGATGGCGCGACGCTGCGCGACCCTATCCAGTTGCGCGGCCACGCCGGTCTCCTCGATCCAGGCGAGCATGGACAGCGGGATGAGTTCGCCGGTGCCGGAGCGCACGGTGAGGTTGCCGAGGTCGCCCGGGTCACGCACGAGGCCGGTCGCGGACTCGAGGAGGATGGGCAGGGCCCGATCCTCCACGTTCAGGAACGCGATCCGTTGGCCACCGACCATGGCGGCAAGGGTGACGGAGATGTCGTCGAGTGCCACACCGAGGTCGGCGGCCCGCCGGCGATCGATCTGCACCGACAATTGTGGTTGTGTCGGCTGATAGGAGATCTCCGCGTTGTGCAGGCTATCCGAACGCGTATCGATGGCCTCGGCCAGCCGCTTCGCCTGTGCGTGGATGTGCGCGTAGTCGGTGCCGAGCAGGGCGACCTCGAGACCGGCATGCTCACGGCCACCGAGGTCGAGCCCGCTGCGACCGACGACACTCACACGCACACCCGGGACTTGGGCCATGCGTGCCTGTAACTCCTCGATGATTACCTGTTGGGGGCGGCGACCGCTCGCCCAGGGCGCGAGGGGCGCCGTGATGCCGACGCGATTCGGGTCGTAGAGGCCCACCACGGTGAACAGGGTGCGGATCTCGCCCCGCTCGCGATAAGGAGCGAGGATTGCCTCCAATGCGGCGGCCTGCCGATCCATGTACTCGAGACCGGTACCGTCCGGGCCTTGGGCGAAGACGAAAATCACGCCACGATCCTCGCGCGGCACGAGTTCCTGTTCCAGCAGCACGTAACGCTGGCCGGCCAGCGCGGCGAGCAGCGCACCGGCCAGCAGAACTACGCGCGGGTGTGCGAGCACCGGTTGCAGCAGGGCCGCGTAGCCGCGGGCGACCCACGCACCACCGCTGGCGAGGGCGCCACCACCACGCCCGGCCACATGCAGCCGGAGATGGGCGGCGACGGCGGGCACCAGCGACAGCGCAACGAAGCCCGAGATCAGCATCGCCAGCACCAGCACGAGCGCGAACTCCCGGAACAGGCGTCCCGCCAGCGTCGGCAGGAAGGCGATGGGCACGAACACGGCGGCCAGTACCGCGGTGGTGGCGATGACGGCGAAGAACACCTGCCGTGTCCCCAGCAGGGCTGCCGCGCCGGGCCGCACCCCCTGTGCCTGCAGGCGCTGGATGTTCTCGATCACCACGATGGCGTCGTCGACGATGAGGCCCGTGGCCAGCACCAGCGCCAGCAAGGTGAGCAGGTTGATCGAGAAGCCACAAAGCCAGAGGCCGGCCACGGCACCTATCAGTGCCGTCGGGATGGCGGCACTGGGCAGCAGTGTCGGCAGCAGTGCGCCGAAGAACAGCCAGAGCGTCAGCACCACGATGACGATGGAAAAGAGCAGGCTCTGCACCACCTCGGTCACCGAGTCGTGAATGAACACGGCCTCATCCTGCGTCACTTCGATCCGCAAGTCCTGGTAACGCGCATTCATCCGGGCTATCCGCTCGTGGATGCCGGCCGAGATGGCGATGGTGTTGGACTGCGCGCGCCGAAGCACACCCAGACCGACCACCGTTGCGCCATCGAGTCGCACCAGATTCCTGGGCCGGGCAGGGGCCAGGAAGGCATCGGCCACATCACCCACGCGTGTGTCCCCGCGTACCACCACGGCCTCGATTCGCTCCGGGCTCGCCGCCGTCGCCTCGACCCGCACCAGGAGTTCCTGGGCAGCAGAGCGAAAGCTGCCGATGGGGATGTCGAAGGGCGCACCACGCAGCGCCGTGGCCACATCACTCACCGTAAGCCCGAAGCGCGCCAGTCGCAGCGGGTCGATCACCACGTGCATCTGCTGCTCGCGGTTGCCGAAGACGTCGATGCTGGCGACACCATCGACCGCGAGCAGATCGGGCAGGATGTCGTTCTCCACGCGACGGGTCAGCGCCGCCGCATCGAGCGCGTCGGAGCTCACGGCCAGGCGGATGATCGGCTCGGCGTTCTGATCGGCCTTGACCACCGTGATCTGCTCGGTGCGCTCCGGCAGATCGCGTGTGATCCGGCTGACGGCCTCGCGCACGTCGGCGGCGGCGGTGACGAGATCGGTGCCGGGGGCGAACTCCACGCGCACGCGGGCGTTGTCCTCCTCGCTGGCGGAGCGCAGCCGCTGCACGCCTGGCACGCGGGCCACGGCACCTTCCAGCCGGCGCGTGACCTCGGCGTCCATGGTCTCGGGTGCCGCCCCGGGCAGCACGGCCGAGACAGTCACCATCGGCACATCCACATCCGGCAGTTCGCGCACCTCCACGTCGAGCAGGGCCGCCAGCCCGGCGACGATGATGAGCAGGTTGGCAACGACCGTGAGCAGCGGTCGACGCACGGCCAGCCCGGCCAGACCGTCGAGGGGGCGGCTCACCGGAGTGAGGTCTTGCGGCGGACCGCGGTGGTCGGTGGAAAGGCCTCGTCGCCGGCAGCCATTTCCGTCACGGGAGTGCCCTCGCGTACCTTCTGCACACCCTCGGAGATCACGCGTTCGCCCGGTTCGAGCGCGGCCTCGACCAGCACGCTCCCGGCACGTCGCTCACCGATACGCACCGGCACCCGTACTGCGCGACCCGCCCGCACGACCCACAGCGCCGGCCCCTCGTCGCCCCAGACAAGGGCCTCCTCGGGCACCTTCGGCAGTGGCTCTCCGGCCATGGCGAAACGCACCCGGAAGCTCATGCCGGGACGCAGGGCATCGTCGGCGTTGTCGATCACGGCGCGCACGGTGAACGTGCGGCTGGCCGGATCGATACGGCTGTCGATGGCCTCGACCTTCGCCTTGCGTGCGGTGCGCGGACCGCTGAAGGGCAGGACCTCGAGCTGCATTCCGACATCGACGCCAGCGAACACCTGCTCGGGCGCCGGGAAGTCCACATAGAGCGTGCGCCGATCATCGATGCGCACGACGGCGGTCGCGGTGCCTATGCGGGCACCGATGTCCACGAGTCTGAGTCCGAGATGACCGTCAAAGGGGGCGCGGATGGTGCGCTCGGCCAGCGCGACCTGCGCCTGTTCCAGCGCGATGCGCTCGGCCGAGAGGCGTGCCTGGACCTCGTCGATCTGGCTCTCCGAGACCGCCCCCGTGTCCTCGATGCGACGATAGCGCGTCAACAATTGCTCGGCCTCGCGCACGGAGACCTCGGCCAGGGATACGGCCAGCCGCTCCCGGCGCGCGTCCAGTTCCACCAGCGGTGTGCCCTCACGCACCTTGGTGCCGGCCTGGAAGTGGATCTTCCGGACCTCACCGCTGGCGGCCGGGTAGACCTCGGCCGAGGCCCGTGCCCGTGCCGTGCCTACCGCCTCGACGTTCGTGCGACGGGTATCGAAGGTCACGGCCTCGGTGATGACGGCGATCTCCGCTGCTGCCGGTGGCGCGCCTGCGACCCTGTCTACCGTCTGCTGGTCAGCAGTACCGGACTGGCGCGCGTCCGAGGCCAGCAGACCCGCACTCAACTGGCCAAGCCGATCACAGCCGGCGAGCAGGGCAACGGCCAGCATGGCGAGCAGCCGGGGCGTCGCGGCAGGCGCTGAGGTACAGCGTCGCGTGCAGTCGGGCATCGGCATGGGCTAAGGGGCAAGTCCAACGTGAAAGGAAGGAGGGTAGTGCACCGCCCGGCTCTACTGATCGATGGCCGCAGGAAATAGTGCGCCTCGGCTATGGCCGAACCGTCCACGGAACGTTCACCCGGGCGGGCAGGAGCGGGATGCCACTCGCGATCAGGGGCCGCCTCAGGCGCCGCTGCCGCGGGGTGAAGGAGCGGTCGCGCCGGGCCGAAACACTCGTTATCCGACGTCGGGCAGGGGGCAGATCCGGCCCGAGTCATTTTCTCGCTGGCCTTCTGGCCAAGCAGGGATGGGATCAAGAACAACGGTCGTCGCCGGGCGGGCGGCTTCAGGATGAGCAAGTATCAGATACCGGTATGGACGCCTCATTTGCCCACTCAGGCCCGTTTGCCCAGCCAGGGATGAGATCCCCGCGCGTTTCACCGGCTCGCCGCGCCTTCCTGCGTCGGCTGGCGGCGGCGGCCGGGGTCGCGGCCGGTGGCCTGTCACTCGTTGCCTGCGCGCCGCGCCCGCGTGCACCGCTGCGTGTTGGAACCCAGACCTGGTTTGGGAACGAGCCCATGCATCTGGCCGTTGCCCGGGGTTTGGTCCCCCGGGGGCAGGTGCATCTGGTGCGCCTGCCCACTTCGACCACCGTGCTGCAGGGGCTCATCTCCGGGCAACTCGATGCAGCCACGCTCACCCTCGATGAGTTGCTCTCAGCCCGCCAGGACCAGCTCGATCTGCGGGCCGTGGCGGTGCTGGATGTGTCGGTCGGGGGCGATCGGGTACTCGGGCGGCCGGGACTCGCCTCCACCGAGGCGCTGCGAGGGCGCAGCGTGGCAGTGGAGAAGTCTGCGGTCGGTGCCCTGCTGCTCGACGCCTTCCTGCGTCATCACGGCCTCGCCCCCCAGGAGGTCCGCACAGTCTTTCTGCCGGCAGCTCAACAGCTGGAGGCCTGGCGAGCGGGCCGGGTGGACGTGTTCGTCACCTATGACCCCTTCGCCCTTGCACTCGAGGCTCAGGGTGCCGTGAATCTGTTCGATTCCGGCCAGATCCCCGGCCGCATCCTCGACGTACTCGTCGTGATGCATCCCTGTAATGAGGTTTGTGTGGAGGGGCTGGCCGCGCTGCTCGCCGGGCATTTTCGCGTCGTCGAAGATCTGCTCGACGGGAGTCCTGGGTGTATCGGTGCGATCGCGGCCAATCTCGGTGTCAGTCCCGAGCAGTTGCGCGCATCAATGACCCGGATCGAACTCGTGGATCGTGCGGCCAACCACGCCTGGATCGAACAGGAACCGCCGCGCCTGCGCGCAGCCGCGGTCGAGGTCGCCGCCGTGATGATGGCGGCCGGGCTTTTGACCTCCGCACCTGAACCCGGGACGCTCATCGACGCGCGGGTGCTCGCACGATTGACGCGCACATGAGTCTGTTGCTCCACCACCTGGCCTCGCTGCGTCTGCTGGTACCGGTTGGCGCGGTGCTTGCCGCGATGGCTGTCGTGATGCTCGACAGCACGCTGGGCTGGCAGGAGTGGCATGCGCAGACCCTTCAGGCCGTTGAACGGCAAGCCCGCGCTGCGGGTGCTGCGCTGTTGCGCCACGCCGAGCGCTCCCTCGTCACGCAACCGGCGCTGCTCGCCGAAGAACTGGCCTTCGTCGCTGCCGCCCCCGAGGTGGTGGCGGTGGCCCTGTTCGACGACGCGGGTCAATGCGTGCACGCACACAATCCCGCCTGGGTGGGTCGCCATGTGCAAGAACTCCTGCCGCCTGCCGAGGCGGCCCTGGGTGAAGCCGCACGTGGCCAGCGCACGGCACGTGTACTGCTGAGTGAAACGCCACGCACAGCCATCATCTACGCCGGTGGTTTCCGGCTGCCTGCACATCCCGGTGAGCTGCGTGGTACGCGACAGGGCCTCATCTACCTGCACCTCGAACCCTTGCTGCCCGGCCTCCTGTCGACGCTGCTGCCGAGTTCCCTGCCGGTCGCGCTGCTGTCGGCGCTGATCGCACTGCTGGCTCTCGGCTATTTGCAATCACGGGTCGTGACGCCATTGCGGCGGCTGGTCGAGGCCTCCGGTACCCTCGCCCAAGGCGGCTACCCGGACCTGCCCGATACCCCCGCGGCGGTCGAAGTGCGCGACGTGACCCGCGCCTTTTCCCGCATGGCCGAGCGCATCCGCGCCCAGTTCGCCGAGCTCCGCGGACGACGCGAGTTCGAACTCGCCGTTCTGAATACGCTGCAAGAGGGCGTGGTCGTCGCCGATGTCGGGGGTCGCATCCTGTTCGCCAACGCGGCGGCAGTGGCCCTGTTCGGTGATCGCTGTGATCCGGTGCAGACCGGTCATCTCGACCGGCTGTTCAGTCACGATGATGAGCGCGCCGCGCTCGTGGCCGGTGCCGATGCCGTGACCTGTCAACTGCAGAATGCTGCTGCCGTGTCGTTCTGGGCCGAACTGCAGGCCTGGCCCTTCGCGTCGCTGGAAGGACCAGTGCTGGTGCTGGTGATACGTGACGTGACCGAATCACGGCAGATCGCCATCGAACTCGCCGCTCACCGCGACCAACTCGAGGGACTGGTCGAGAGCCGCACCCGGGAGCTCGCCGAGGCGCGCCGTCAGGCCGAGCAGGCGAGCGCGTCGAAGTCGGCCTTCCTGGCCGTCGTCAGTCACGAGATCCGCACGCCGCTCAACGCGCTCATCGGTCTGCTGGAACTCCTCGGGCGCACCCGACTGGACGTGGAGCAGGGCGGGATGCTGCAGGTGATGCAGGATGCCACGGCCACACTGCACACGCTCATTGCCGACATGCTGGACTTCTCGCGCATCGAGGCCGGGCGGCTCAATCTCGTGTCGGAACCCCTCTCGGTGGAGACCGAGGTGGCGCGTGTCGTCGAAGGCCTCGATGCGATCGCCGCTGAGCGGCGGGTGGAACTCAGGCTCCGCATCGAAGGCGAGTTGCCTGCCCGGGTGCTGGGCGACGCCCATCGTCTGCGACAGATCCTCTCCAATCTGCTCGGCAACGCCATCAAGTTCTCCAGTGGTCTCGTCGAACCGGGACGGGTGTTGTTGTCGGTGCGTTGCCGATCGCTGGAGGAGGGCGTGGCCCAAGTCGAATTCGCCGTGCGCGACAATGGCATCGGCATGCGGGCAGAGGATCAGACGCGGCTGTTCGCCCCCTTCGAGCAAGCCGATGCCGAGACCGCCCGTCGCTTCGGCGGCACCGGGCTTGGTCTTTCCATCGTGCGTCACCTGATCGAGGCGATGGGTGGTCGCGTCGACGTACACAGCGCCCCCGGATTGGGTAGCCTGTTCACCGTGTCTCTCCCCTTGCCGCTCTGTTCCATCGAGCCGACTGGTGGGATGCCCCTCGCGGCCTGCCGTGTCGTCCTGGTGGGGCCATCGCACGACGATGCGCGTGCTTGGGCGAACTGGCTCGAACGGGCCGGCGCCCGCGTGGAGCAGGTCCAGGGCATCGAGGCGCTTGGCCAGCGCATCGATCAAGATGCACGAGAGCACATCGCCTGGATCGTTCAGACGGACGGTCTGAATGGCTTCGAGCTCGACCACCTGATGGATCTCCGCCAGCGAGCCGGTGACGCTGCCCCCGCCGTGCTGTTGCTCGACGCCGCATCCCGCGCACAACCACGGATCTGGACGATGGATGTGCCGGTGCTCAACACGCGGTTGCTGACCCCGGGGCATCTGGTACAGGCCTTGGCCACGGCCTGCATGGACGGCAGTGACGTGAACCCCGGGGTGACGTCGCCCGGGGCCATTCCACGCATCGTAGGGCCGCGAGTGCTCGTGGTGGACGACAGTCCCACCAATCGTCTGGTGGTCGAACGGCAGCTCGCGGCCCTCGGCTATCAGGTCCAGACCTGCGAAGGCGCGCTGGAGGCCCTCGCTTTGCTCAGTCGGGAGCATTTCGCGCTGATCCTGAGCGATCTCTGCATGCCGGGTGTGGATGGTTTCGAGTTCGTGCGACGGTTCCGCACCGTCGAGGCGGAGTGCGGGCGATCACGGGTACCGGTGATCGCCCTGACCGCCAACGCGCTGGATGGTGAGCGGCAGCGCAGCCTGGCGGCCGGGATGGACGACTACCTCACCAAGCCGGTGACGCTCAGCCAGCTCGCGCACACCCTGAAGCAGTGGCTGACGCCCGAGTCGCTGCCATCGGCACCACTCGTGCCCATGCCAGATGACGACGGTCAGGTGCTGACTGCGCTGGGTAGCTTTCTTGGTGAAGATCCAGACGTTCTGCGCGACTATCTTGAGGTGCTCAAGGCCGAACTCGGGGCCTGTCCGCTCGTGCTTGCAGAGGCGCTGCGGGAGTCTTCGTTCAGCCGTCTCGCCGTGCTCGCCCATCAGCTCAAGTCCTCCGCGCGCAGCATCGGGGAGCTCGAACTCGCGCGTGCCTGCGAGGCGCTCGAACGTGCGACTGCGCGAGGGACCGGCACTGCGGTGGAGGTGCCAGTCCGCGAGCTCGTTACCCACATCCATCAGACCGTGGCACGCCTGGAGCGTGCCTTGTTGGCACTCGGGCCAGCGCCGGCGAGGGGCCGGGCCAAAGAAGGCGTCGCCGAGGCGCAATAAGGGGAGGAGTGAGAGTGACGGGTCTCGGTGAACTGCGAGTGGTCGTCGTGGACGACGACCCGGTGATGTTGCGCCTGCTTGGGTCGATGGTGCGTGGCCTTGGCGTCGCAGAGGTGAGTGTCCACACCGAGGCCGCAGCGGCCCTTACTGATCCGGTGTTGCAGGACGGTCGGCCCAGCTGCGTCCTGCTCGACATCAACATGCCCGGCATGGATGGCATCGAGTTCGTGCGCCATCTCGCCGAGAGGGTCTATGGCGGGATGCTCGTGCTGGTCAGTGGCGAGGATGAAGCGATGCGCCGGGCGACCGCCATGCTTGCCCAGGCGCGCGGCCTCAAGCTCGGCGGTACTTTGTCCAAGCCGCCGACGCGAGCGGCCATCCTTGGCGCGCTTGCTGCCGGTTTGCCGGATGGCGCACGGACGGCGCCGGCCGCCGGCCCCAGCGGTCCATACCACTCCTTCGGTTACGCCGAGCTGCAGGCTGCCTTGGCGGAGGGCCAGCTCGTCAATCACTACCAGCCGCAGGTCTCGCCGCAGACCGGCGCGCTGGTGGGTGTGGAGTCCCTCGTGCGCTGGCAGCATCCGGTGCATGGCCTGCTGCCACCGGCGCAATTCGTGGCGGTGGCCGAGCGCTATGGCCTCATCGGCGAACTGCTCGTCCAGACGCTGCGTCAGGCCTTGGGCGATTTGGCCGCGTGGCAGGGGCGGGGGCACCCGCTGCGGGTGGCGGTGAACGTCTCGATGGACAACCTCTCGGTCATCAGCACCGCCGATTTCATCGAGACCGAGGCGAGACAGGCCGGAGTCGATCCGCGTCAGGTGGTGCTGGAAGTCACGGAGAGCCGCTTGATGCGCGATCTTCCCACCGCACTCGACGTACTGGCGCGCCTGCACCTGAAGCGCTTCCGGCTGTCGGTGGACGACTTCGGCACCGGTCACTCCACCCTGGTGGTGCTGCGCGACCTGCTCTTCGACGAACTCAAGATCGATGCTGGCTTCGTGCACCGGGCGGCCCAGGACCCGCGGCTGGCGACCTTCTTCCGTGCCAGCCAGGGGCTGGCGCACAACCTCGGCATGGAGGCCGTGGCCGAGGGGGTGGAAGACGCCGAGGACTGGGTTTTCGCGCGCGATGAGGGCTGTGATCTGGCCCAGGGCTGGTTCGTCGCCCGCCCCATGCCGGCGGATCGCCTGGAGGATTGGCAGGCGGCGTGGCGTCAGCGCACCGTCCGCGAGCGGCTGCTCGCAACCGGGGCGACCCGCACGCCAGCGGGTGCCGCCTGAGACCGCCCGGGGGGGGGCACGGTCTGCTAAGGTGCGTCCGTGAGCGACTACTCCTTCGTCCAGGCCATTCACTGGTATGCGTTGCCGGTGGCGCTCCGGCAGCCTTTCACCGTCGCCTCCACCTCGGTGGAGCGCCTCGCCAATCTCGCGGTAGCCATCCGGGACACCTCTGGTCGGACCGGCTGGGGCGAACTCGCCGTATTGCCGCCCATCACGCCGGAGACGGAGGCCACCGCGGTCACGGTTGCGGAGACAGTGGCGCGGCTGTTGCTCGGTCGCCCGGTCGCCCGCGTGCGCAATCTGAGCCACGCCTTGAAGGAGGAACTGCCCGCCTGGCCGGGGCTCCGGGCGGCGGTGGAGTCGGCCCTGCTCGATCTCTACACCCAGGCAGAGAACACGAACGTGTGGGGCCTCCTCGGCGGGGCGATGCCGGTGATCGAGAGCGACATCACGGTACCCATCTGTAGCGCACTCGAGGCGGTGGAGCGGGTGCGTGGCTGGCAGGCCCAGGGCTTTCGCATCTTCAAGTTGAAGGTGGGTCGCGATCTCGAACAGGACCTCGCCACCATCGCTGCCATCCACGCCGCCAGCGCCCCGATTGAATGGATCATCGACGCGAATGCCGGCTACACCCTCGAACAGTCTCTTGCCCTTGTGGCCGGCATGCGAGCCATCGGGGTGGGGCGCTTCGTGTTCGAGCAACCGGTGGTGGCGGCGGCGCTGGAGGATCTGGCGCGCATCGCGACGGAACCCGGTGTGACCGTGATGGCCGATGAGTCCGCGCGCACCGTGGCCGACCTCTGGCGCGTCCTCGAGGTCGGCCACGTGCAGGCGATCAACGTGAAACTCGCCAAGAGCGGGTTGTTCGAGGCCATCCGCATGGCGCGGCTGGCGCAACGACATGGTCTCGGGCTCATGATGGGTGGCATGGTGGAGACCCGCCTCGGCATGGGCATGAGCGCGCAGGTGGCGGCTGGGCTGGGAGGCTTCGGGCTGCACGACCTCGACACCCCCTTGCTGCTGGCAGAGGATCCGGTCGAAGGCGGCTACTGCCAGGACGGGCCGATGATCGTGATCGACAGTGCTTGCCTGGGCCACGGTGCCGCCATCGCCCCGGGCTGGCGCTCGCGCTGTGTTGCCAGCGCGGAGGTCTGAGCATGCGCCAGATGTGGCGAACCAAACCGCTGCCCGCAGATCCGCACGCGACCGATCACGGACTGCACCGCTGCCTCGGGCCGCTGGACCTCGTGCTGCTCGGGATCGGTGCCATCATCGGTACCGGCATCTTCGTGCTGACCGGCAAGGCGGCCGCCAATCTGGCCGGGCCCGGGGTCGTACTGTCCTTCGTCATCGCCGGCATCGCCTGCGGGCTGGCCGCCTTTGCCTACGCCGAACTTGCCGCCACGGTCGGAGGCTGCGGCAGCGCCTATGGCTACAGCTATGCCGTGTTCGGCGAATTCTTCGCGTGGCTGGTCGGCTGGGGCCTGCTGCTCGAATACGGCATGGCCGTGGCAGCGGTGGCGAATGGCTGGTCCGCCTATCTGCAGGGCCTGCTCGCGGGTCTGGGCTGGCCATTACCCCCAGCGCTGACCCGCGGTCCTTACGCGGATGGCCTCTTCAATGTCCCGGCGGCGGCGATCGTGCTTGCGCTCATGCTGCTGCTCATCGCCGGGGTGCGCGAAAGCGCACGTCTGAACGCCATCGCCGTGGCCATCAAGCTGGTGACGATCGCACTCTTCCTGGTGGTGGCCGTGTTCCACGTCGATCCAGCCAACTGGACGGATTTCCTGCCCTACGGCTGGTATGGCACCGGCAGCAGTGGTGAACCCGTCGGCGTGCTGGCCGGGGCGGCGCTGGTGTTCTTCGCCTACGTGGGCTTCGACGCCGTGTCGACGGCCGCCGAGGAGGCGCGCGACCCGGCCCGCGATCTGCCGATCGGCATCGTCGGCTCGCTGCTCTTCTGCACGGTCATCTACGTGGCCGTTGCCGCCCTCCTGACCCTCATCGTGCCCTACACCGAGCTTGGGGTGGCCAATCCGGTGGCCTTCGGTCTCGAACGGGCCGGGGTGCGCGCCGGCTCGGCCCTGGTGAGCGTCGGTGCCATCGCCGGGCTCACCACCGTCATGCTGGTGCTGTATTACGGGCTGACCCGCGTGATTTACGCAATGGCCCGCGATGGCTTGTTGCCGCGCGGCCTGGCCGAGGTCAACGAGCACACCCGCACGCCGGTGACGGTGATCGTCGCTACCGGGCTCCTCATGGCTGGCATGGCCGGCATGGTGCCGCTCGGCAAGCTGGCCGAGCTCGTGAACATCGGCACCCTCGCGGCCTTCGTGATGGTGTGCCTTGGCGTCGTCGTGCTGCGTCACACCCACCCCGAGCAGGCACGCCCCTTCCGCGCCCCCTTCGGCCTGCTCCTGCCCATCGCCGGCGCACTCGCCTGCGCCGGTCTCATGGCCTTCCTGTCGGCTGCGACCTGGTTGCGCTTCGGTTACTGGCTGCTCGCGGGCCTGCTCATCTACGCCTGCTACGGCGTGCACCATTCGAGTCTGCGGCAGCAGCAGGGCTGAGGGAGAGCAATCTGCGCTGGCCTGGCCGTCAGCCCCACGCACCTCGCGTCCGACCCGCCGCGCCACCCCGCCGCTCGGGCCGCACCCTGACGTCATCCCCACCTCTAGAGCACAAGCCGGATATGCCGCGCGCCCGTCTCGATCCTCAACTGCGCGTTGGCACCGTCTGTCTTGAGCTCCCTGTACTTCGGCTTCCAACCAGACTACTTTCCTGCCGTGCGCCGTCCAGCGACCATCCTCCTGCTCCTCTGCAGCATGCTCTGGCAGTCTGCGGCGCTCGCCTTCGTCGGTCTGACGGCAGATGCCCCGGTCGACGTGGAGCACGCGGCGCTGCACTGGCAGGGTGTGGATCACCATCACCATGATGATGGCGACTCTCACCCGGATGATTCCCCGGAATCGGTCAGGCACGCGGTCAGCGACCATGCCAGCGTGTCCCCGGGGCTGGTAGCCCCGCCGCCACCCCCACCGCAATTCCTCCCAACGGGTCTGGCCGTCGTCTGCGGCCTGCACGACACGCTCGTGCCCA